>JALQVG010000076.1 GCA_023260435.1 Flavobacteriaceae bacterium
ACACTCTTTCCCTACACGACGCTCTTCCGATATGAACTAAGGCGACTTTCCAATACATTATAAAATTGGTCTGCATAAATAGACAATTCTGTTTTGTGGTATTTGGCCCAATTAGCTGCTAGAAAATAATCGTAAAATACATCGACGGTCCCATGGGTGATACAGGGCATTGTTCCTGTCCGATTCACATGTTGTTAGCGCTGTAAAATGGATTGGAAAACGATTAAATCTTCTTGGTATTCCGAGCTATCTCACCTTTATGTTAAAGAGGAGTTAACCTCGATGTGGGGGTTGGCCTTGAATCATTTTCACGGGTTTAATTCTTTTTATGAACACACTCATCCAGCCTGGGAACCTGAGCGAAAAGAGTTGGATCGTTGGATCGAGTTGCTTAAGCAACTTCAGTCAAATACACCCATTCAGTACGCGCTGGGTGTTGCTGATTTTATGGGTATGTCCCTCCGGGTAGGTCCAGGAGTATTAATTCCTCGACCTGAAACTGAAGATTTAGTCATGACGATCACCCAAGAAACCGCTCACTCCCCAAAGCGTATGATCGATTTGTGCACGGGTAGTGGGTGTATCGCCATTTCCCTAGCTCAGCATTGGCCGCAAAGTGAGGTTGTTGGAGGTGATCTGAGTGAACAGGCATTGTATTGGGCAAGAAAAAACGGACAGAAATACGCGCCACAAGTCCAGTGGAAGAGTTTGGATGTACTCAAAGGCGCTTCCATGCCCGAGGGGTGTTTTGATTTAATCGTGGCCAATCCACCGTATGTCCCCATCAGCGACCAATCGGAGATGTCTGCGCATGTTTGGGGTAAGGAGCCGGACATGGCACTATTTGTACCCGATGATAATGCATTGCGCTATTATGAAGCGATAGCGGTTTGGTCCACCCACCACTTAACGGATGGCGGATGGCTCTATTTTGAAATACATCACCAAAAAGGTCCCGCTTTGGTTGATTGGTTAATCGATCAAGGATTTACCTCGGTCGAGTGTATGCAAGATCGATTTCGAAAAGACAGAATTATTCGTGCAAAATGGATGAATTGACAGAAAAAAAAAGGTTAGAAGCGCTAAGGGAAGAACTTCATCATCATAATCACTTGTATTATGTAGTGGACGCACCTGAGATTAGCGATTTTGAATTTGATCAAAAAATGCGTGAGTTAATCTCCTTGGAGGCCAAATACCCTGAGTGGATTGACCCCAATTCACCCAGTGTCCGAGTGGGGGGTGGTTTGTCTCAAGGGTTTGTTTCTATGGCTCATAGGTATAGAATGTATTCCTTGGATAATTCATATGAGTTAGCAGATCTTACAGACTGGGAGCAGCGCAATTTAAAACTAGCGGGTCAAGATTCCTTTAGCTATGTATGTGAGTTGAAATACGATGGAGCATCCATCAATCTGATTTATGAGGATGGCAATTTGATTCATGCGATAACCCGTGGAGATGGCGTGGAAGGGGATGAGGTAACAGCCAACATCCGCACGATTAAATCAATTCCACTAAAACTTAAAGGTAATTACCCTAAGTACATGGAAATCAGAGGAGAAATAATTATACCTCACCATGAATTTGACAGGATGAATCAAGAGCGACTAGCTCGGGGTGAAGAGTTGTATATGAACCCGAGAAACACCGCATCAGGAAGTTTAAAGTTACTCGACACCAAGCAAGTTGCCGAACGTCCTTTGGAGTGTCTTGTCTACGGAATGGCCGCGGCGGAATCAGATCTGCTTGATCAAGAATCTTTTCTGGTTGCGGCGCAAACCTGGGGCTTTAAGGTTCCGGATACATTTGCGTTTTGCAACAACTTATCCCAGGTGATGGATTATGTAGCTCATTGGGGGGAGAAAAGACAAGAACTCCCGTACGAAACAGATGGCGTAGTCATTAAAGTGAGTAGAAAGTCACAACAGGAGATGTTGGGGTATACCGCCAAATCGCCTAGATGGGCGATTGCCTACAAGTTTCCTTCGCAACAAGTGTCTACAGTCCTTGAGGGAGTGGTTTATCAGGTAGGTAGGACTGGGGCGATTACCCCAGTCGGCCAGTTAACTCCGGTGTTGTTGGCGGGAACAATAGTTAAAAGAGCTTCATTGCATAACGCTGATCAAATAGAGCTTTTGGATTTGAGGATTGGGGATCGGGTATTTGTGGAAAAAGGAGGGGAAATTATCCCTAAGGTGATCGGTGTGGATCTTGCTGCTAGAACGCCTGATGCTCAGCCTATTTCGTTTGCCCATAATTGTCCAGATTGCGGTACTGCATTAGTACGGCTAGCTGGAGACGCCAAGCATTATTGTCCGAATACTTGGGCTTGTGGCGTTCAAATTATGGGGCGAATAGAGCATTTTATTTCTAGAAAAGCGATGGATGTTCAGGGCCTGGGCGCAGAAACAGTTGCCTTGTTATATCATGCGGGATTAGTGCGTACCCCCGCAGATTTATATCAGTTAAGACCTGAGCAGGTATTGCCGCTTGAGCGTATGGCAGATAAGTCAGTTGCTCAATTGATGCTTGGTCTAGAAGAATCGAAAAAACAACCTTTTCACAAGGTTTTGTTTGCTTTGGGGATCCGTTATGTAGGGGAGACAGTAGCTAGGAAACTAGCTTCAGCTTTTGGATCGATAAACGCATTGTCCTCAGCTACTCATGAAACTTTGGTGTCTGTGGATGAAATAGGCGACCGTATAGCGGAATCTGTGATCAGTTTTTTTCAAGATCCCCGGCAAATGGAGTGGGTGCTACGTCTTTCGGATCATGGATTATGTATGGAAGAACTTCAACTTGAACAAGCTGAGTTAACTGAATTACTGTCAGGTAAAACAATCGTTATTTCAGGGGTGTTCACACAATTTAGCCGGGATGAAGCTAAAGAGTTAGTTCGCATAAATGGCGGAAAGGCGGGGAGTTCAATTTCTAAGAAAACATCCTTTGTGTTGGCGGGAAGTGATATGGGGCCGAGCAAAAAAGCATTGGCCGATTCTCTAGGCATCCCCTTGATTGATGAACATGAGTTTTTACGGATGATTCAAAAAGTTTAATTTATAACAAAATGTTTGTTTTGTAAATTAATGTACTTAATTATCTTTGTTCCAGAATAAGAGTTATGCGCGATTGGGTATATGGTATTTATTGTCGCTGGTGGTTTCGCAGAAGGGTGCAAAGATACGCTTCACGAGACTTTCAGCGTTTACCTGATTCGTCTCCAGAGGGTAATCGGATAGGAATTCTTGCTCTGGGATCTCGGCTGACTTCTGATATGGACGCAGCTTGGTTTGCACGTCAGCTTCACGTTTCAGAGCAAGACATTAGTTTGTTGATTGTTGACCCAGGATCAAATCATGTAAATTCACTGAGTGAAAGGAGTCTTGAATTATGGTTAAAAAATAAAGTTCAAGTGTCTGAATTAGAAGATTTTAAAGATAATAAATTCAAGTATTTGTTTCATATATATCCGCCTGATTTTTGGTCTTTATTGTACCTAGGATTGAGCACTAAGGCTAGTGAGCACATCGCCTTTTGGTCTCCAGATCAGGGTCCGGGTACACTTTTTTTACCCATGCAAGATTTGGTGATTACGGAGTCTTTGCTGAAAACATGGCACCAATTAGAACCCCATATAAAATGGAATTAAAACAGTTATTGTCAGGAACAGGGGTGGCCTTAATCACTCCAATGGATGCGCGTGGTGTGGTTGATTACGAGGCGTTGGGACGTTTAATCGATCACAACATCGCAAACGGAGTCAACTATTTGGTCGTTTTGGGAACAACAGCTGAGTCCGTTGTTTTAAGTCATGAGGAAAAGCATTCGATCATCGATTATGTTAGGAAATATGTGTCTGGCCGAGTTCCTTTAGTGTTGGGTCACGGGGGGAACAACACGGCTGCACTTGTGGAGGGAATAAGTCAACTAGATGTAACGGGTTATACCGCTCTACTTTCGGTAACGCCCTACTACAACAGGCCAAGCCAAAAGGGGCTGGAAGCGCATTATTTGGCATTGGCCAGCGCTTCTCCTTTACCAATATTGCTGTACAACGTGCCTTCAAGAACAGGTTGTAATTTGGAGAACGAGACTGTATGGTCACTTATCAGGCAGAGCTCGAAATTTATCGGCATCAAAGAGGCATCTGCTGATTTTAATAAAACTTTGGACCTGCTCGCTCATAGACCGTCTGACTTTTTGGTGATTTCTGGGGATGATGCTACAGCAGCTGAGGCTGTATTGGCTGGCGCTGAAGGGGTGATCTCGGTAATTGGACAGGCGACTACAGGTTTATTTACACAAATGATTCAACAGGCACAACAAGGAGATCGTCCAGGTGTACAAGTGCTGATGAATGATTTAGAAAAACTTATTGAGTTGATCTTTGTTGAAGGAAATCCAACCGGTATTAAATCATTGCTGTCCATTCTAGGGATTTGTGGTCCACATGTGAGACTGCCATTAGTTGCAGCCTCTCCTGGGCTGGAGGATCAGCTTAAACAAGCATTGTCCCAGGGGTAAACAACCTGAGTTTTAACTTTTTTATGGCTATCTAGTAGTTGATTAAGCCTTACTATTGTGGACTTAAATAGTTTTTTCATTATCCACTTAGTTTGCTTATTTTTGCCCCATGATTTATTTGAATCGATTTTATGTAGGATTGCTTGTCTTTGGCCTGCTGTTCATTACTTCGTGTGGTGAAGCAACCAAGATGTTGAAGTCTAAAGACATCAAAGAGCAATACGATTTTGCGGAGCGCATGTATGAAAGTGGTCAATACCGCAAAGCCAACCTCATTCTCTCGCAAATCACTCCTAAGTATATCGGAAAACCTCAAGGGGAGCGCGTTATGTTCTTTTTGGCGGATTCATACTACCAATTGAAAGACTATCAGTTAGCTAGTTATCAATTTGAACGTTTTTTAAAGTCTTACCCCCAAAGCGAAAAAGCGGAACAAGCCTCATTTTTAGGGGCCAAGAGCTATTATCACTTGTCTCCCAAATATTCACTTGATCAGACAGATACAGACAACGCCTTGGATAAACTACAGGTGTTTATCAACATGTATCCTGAGTCTTCCTATTTGTCTGAGGCCAATGCATTGGCCAAGGAATTAACCACCAAGAAAGAGCAAAAAGCATTTGAGATAGCCAAGCAATACAATCGATTAGGTTCGTATAACCTGACTGTTTTGGTCTCTGCTGTAAAAGCATTGGACAATTTCTTAATGGAATATCCGGGATCTGTGTTCAGAGAAGACGCCTGGTTTTACAAGTTAGAATCACAGTACACCATGGCGATCAACAGTACACCCGATAAAATTCAGGAGCGCCTTAAAGAAGCTATGTCTTCATACCAAAGCTTGATCAAGTATTTTCCCAATACAAAACACCAAGAGAAGGCGGAGCAAATTGTAAAACAAATCGAAAAACAACAAACAAAACCATAACACCGAAACGATGAGTGATTTAAAGAATTCTAAAGCCCCAGTAACCACCTCTACCATCGACAAAAACAAGTTTGACGCTGCTACAGGTAATATTTACGAAGCGATTTCAATCACGGCCAAAAGAGCAGTACAAATCAATGCCGACATCAAGAAGGAATTGGTGGAGAAGCTTGAGGAGTTTGCTACATACAGCGACAGTCTTGAGGAGGTCTTTGAAAACAAAGAACAAATCGAAGTTTCTAAATATTACGAAAAGCTACCAAAACCCCATTCTATGGCGGCATCAGAGTGGTTAGACGGTAAAATCTACTACAGATCTACGGACAAACAAGCATAAATGCTAAGCGGTCGCCATATCTTATTAGGCGTAAGCGGTGGGATTGCCGCGTATAAAACCGCTTTTTTAATCCGTTTATTCAAACAGGCTGGGGCAGATGTTAGGGTGATCCTAACGGAAGCGGCCAGCCATTTTGTTTCTCCACTTACCCTATCCGTATTAAGTGAACATCCGGTACAGCAAAACTTTACTGTTGAATGTGCTGAGGGAACCGTATCCTGGAATAACCATGTCGAGTTGGCCCAGTGGGCTGATATGATGGTGATAGCGCCATGCACCGCTAATACATTGTCTAAAATGGTGTCGGGCACCGCAGATAATTTTCTGCTGGTGGCCTATATGTCGACTAGTTGCCCTGTGTTTATAGCTCCTGCTATGGATTTAGATATGTATGCTCATCCGTCTACCCAGGCACACTTAAAAAAACTGGCTGATTTTGGTCACTCAGTGATCCCTGCAGAAACTGGTTTTCTAGCTTCAGGTTTGCACGGTACAGGTAGGATGGCAGAACCAGAGCATATTTTGGCTCACATCAATCAATGGTGGCTGGATCGAATGCCACTTCGTGGAAAGAAGATTTTGATCACTGCGGGCCCCACACATGAGCCCATAGATCCAGTTAGGTTTATAGGTAATCAATCCAGTGGTCGAATGGGGATTGCCCTGGCTGACCAAGCGGCGCGACTCGGCGCAGAAGTAGTATTGGTTTTAGGGCCTAGCGCGTTGGCACCCCAACAAAGTCAAGTGGTTTTACACAGAGTCCAAACAGCGGTAGAAATGCTTGAGGTATGTACAAATAATTGGGACGGAGTGGATGTGGCTATTTTTGCCGCTGCGGTAGCAGATTACCGTCCTGAAAAAGTGGGTACTCAGAAAATTAAAAGGTCATCAGAACCATGGTCGATTTCTATGGTGCCCAATCCAGATATTGCCGCTCACTTTGGTGCCATCAAGGGGAGTACCTATTTAGTGGGCTTTGCCTTAGAGACCCAACACGGTTTGTCCTACGCCCAGAAAAAAAGAACAGCTAAAAACTTGGATGCCATAGTGCTCAACAGTTTAGAAGAGCCTGGGGCTGGATTTGGCATGACCAATGTGGTTCACTGGATTGACCAAAGACAAACAAAGTCCTTTGAGTTGATGGAAAAAACCAGAGTAGCTGAAGCGCTTTGGGAACAAATCACTACTCAGCTATGAGAGTGCTTATTTCTTTGTTTTTGTGTTTGATGGCTTGGTCTACGTGGGCTCAAGACTTTAATGCACAGATCCAAGTAGATGCCACCAGGATCGATATGTCCAATAAACAAGTTTTTGTGGCTTTGCAAAACGATTTGACTAGCTGGTTTAACGCTACCTCATTCTCAGGGAAACGAAGAACTGAGTCAGAAAAAATACGGGTACGGTTTTATTTAAATATACTTACGTACCAGGATGATTTTTTTACGGCTACCCTTCAAATGCAGTTAGCTCGCCCTGTATTTGGCACATCCTATGAATCGCCATTGCTGTCCGTAATGGATCAAGAAGTCTCTTTTGCCTATGAGCCTTTTTCCCCACTGGTTTGGTCAAAAAACAATTTACAAAACAACCTGGTAGCTGTTTTTGGTTATTACGCTTACCTGGCTTTAGGTGTTGATGCGGATACATTTGCCCCTATGGCTGGGACACCTTATTTTATTTCTGCTCAACAGGTGGTCAATACAGCGCAATCTGCTTTTCCTGGTTGGAATGATGGCTCAAATACCTACAGCAGATCAGCGATTACACAGGCGTTTAACACACCTGCCAACAAGCCATTTAGGACTTTTTTGTACCAATATCACCTTCAGGGATTAGATCAAATGGCGGTTGATCCTGAAAAGTATAAACCTTTTTTGGCCGAGCAAATCAGCAGTTTAAAGTCACTGTTGCTCAGCAGGCCACAAAATCCACTGTTTGTATTACTTTTTGATGCCAAGTCGGATGAGTGGGTTCAGTTTTTCAGTCAAGGACCGAGTTTTGATGCGCAAAAATTAAAAGCAGATCTCGATTTGATGGCCCCTATGTTTGCACAAAAATGGCGATTGTTTACCCGATAATCACGCTTTATTGACGGGGGTATTTGCTATATTTACCGTTCATTTTACCTTCTGTGTTACAGCGATTAGAGATCAATAATTTTGCTATCATCCAGTCACTCTCCGTGGAGTTTGGCCCTGGCTTGTCTGTCATTACAGGTGAGACCGGCGCTGGTAAATCAATTTTATTGGAAGGCTTGTCCCTAGCACTAGGTAAGCGTGCTGATTTATCGGTTTTAAAAGACAGTAGTCAAAAGGCGGTTATAGAAGCGCTGTTTTACCTGCCTGACATGCCCTTTGAGGCTTTTTTTTCCCAAAATGATTTAGATCAAGAGCCTGAACTTAGGCTGAGAAGAGAGTTGACTCCGAGCGGTAAATCTCGAGCGTTTATCAACGATACACCTGTTACCTTGGAAGTGCTGTCTGCTCTGGGTGGACAATTAATCGACGTACACGCTCAACACCAAACACTTCAATTGTTTGATCAAAAAAATCAACTCTCTATTCTAGATGGTATAGCAGACGTTTCCGGCTTACTAATAGAATATCAGTCCCATTTTCAGGAGTATGAAGCACTGAGAAAAAAACTTGCTGAGCTTCAGAAATCTAAAGATGAAGCCATAGCGCAACAAGATTATTTAGCATTTTTGGCTCAAGAGCTTTCCGGAGTTGACCTTAGGGAGGGCATCTATGAAGAGTTGGTAGATCAAGAACGTGAGCTCGCCAATGCCACTGAAATTGCTGCTCAGCTGGGCCAAGTGGATATGCTATGGCATCAAGAACAACTGGGGGTATTAGAGGGGCTAAAACAGTTGAAGTCAATTTATGCAAAACTATCTTCCCTAGGTGCTTTTTACGAAGATCTTGCCCAAAGAGTTGATGCTGGATTTATCGAATTAAACGACATTGCTCAGGAATCTCAACGCAAGGCTGAAGGAGTTGAGTCCGATCCTAGCCAACTAGCTTGGGTTCAAGATCAATTAGCTCAATTGGATCGTTTGATGCAAAAGCATCAAGTGTTATCAGTCATTGATTTAGCCAATAAAAGGGATCAAATTAACCAGTCATTGGGACTGATTGAGGATCAACAACACTTGTCAAAAGAGCTTCAAGTGGCGCTGGAGGGGGTGCAGGATAAATTAACGTCCTTGTCAAATCAGCTGACTCATGCGCGAAAAAAGGCAATACCCGTATTGGAAAATGAATTAATAACACTCCTTTCTCCGTTGGGGATGCCTAAGGCTATATTTAATATTGTATTGCGTGAGGACAAACAATTTAGACCTCATGGCAGGGATCAGATCGAATTTTTGTTTTCTGCCAATAGTGGGTCCCCATTTGGCCCCTTGTCTAAGGTGGCTTCCGGAGGCGAGTTATCCCGAATTATGTTGAGTGTGAAATCTATTTTGGTTAGATACACCCCTTGGCCTACCATTATTTTTGATGAAATCGACTCAGGGGTCTCGGGTGAAGTATCTAATAAGATGGGTGAAATCATGGCCCAAATGGCTCAGCGGTTACAAGTTTTTTCCATTACTCACCTCCCTCAAGTGGCAGCGCGTGGGGCACAACACTACAAAGTTTACAAACAAGACGATGGTGTGAGTACCCAGACCCATATGTTGCTCATCGATCAAGAGCAACGCGTATTGGAGATTGCTGAGATGTTGGGCGGTAGGCCTGTTGCAGAGTCGGCGGTAGCCCATGCCAAACAGCTTTTGCTCAGGTAATTTTAATATATTTACACCATTAATTTTCAAGTCTATTCTATGAGTCATCAATTATTGCAAGGTAAAAGAGGAATTATTTTCGGCGCATTAGATCCAAATTCTATAGCGTGGAAAACAGCGATGCGCGTCCATGAAGAAGGGGGTGTGTTTGTGTTGACCAATGCTCCTATCGCTATGCGTATGGGTCAAATCAATGATTTAGCTGCAGCCACACAATCCAGCATCATTCCTTGCGACGCAACCAGCGAAGAAGATTTACATCAATTGGTTGCTCAGGCGGTGGAAATTTTAGGGGGCAAACTCGATTTCGTACTGCATTCAATCGGCATGTCTGTCAATGTGCGCAAAGGCAAGGCTTATACCGATGAAAATTATGATTTTACAGCTAAAGGCTGGGATGTTTCTGCTCTTTCATTCCACAAAGTGATGCAGACACTCTACAAACAAGACGCCATGAACGAGTGGGGAAGTATTGTAGCGTTAACTTACATGGCCGCTCAACGTACCTTCCCTGATTACAATGATATGGCGGACAATAAAGCGTATTTAGAGTCAGTGGCACGAAGCTTTGGTTATTTCTTCGGCAAAGAAAAAAAGGTGCGCGTGAATACTATTTCTCAGTCGCCCACACCAACAACAGCTGGTCAGGGCGTAAAGGGATTTGATGGTTTTATCAGTTATGCTGAGAAAATGTCTCCATTGGGGAACGCTACTGCGCTGGATTGTGCCAACTACACGGTAAGTTTATTTTCAGATTTAACCAGAAAGGTTACCATGCAGAACTTATTCCATGATGGAGGATTTTCCAATACAGGTGTGAGTCAGGAAGTGATCGAATATTTTTCAAAATAACAAACCAAAACCAAATTTAAAGCCATCCTTGAGGTGGCTTTGTTTTTTATGCCTCAGATGAAGTCGTTTAAGCTATCCGTAGTCGTGCCTGTATACAACCGCCCAGAGGAACTCACCGCTTTGTTAAGTACCTTGGTGCATCAGACATATCCGGTCGATGAGGTAGTTGTGGTGGAGGATGGTTCAGTTAGGGACTCCTCTGAGGTAATTACTCAGTTTGCTGGTCAATTGCCTTTGGTTTATTTGACTAAACCCAATACGGGTCCAGGAGATAGTCGTAATTTTGGAATGCGACACGCCACAGGGGATTATTTTATTATCCTCGATTCTGATTGCGAGCTGCCAACTGGGTACATTGAGTCTATTCACCAAAGTCTAGCGCTCAATCCAGTAGATTTTTTTGGTGGTCCTGACGCGGCGGCAGCTGAATTTTCCGATATGCAAAAAGCGATCAGTTTCTCCATGACTTCATTTTTGACAACAGGAGGTGTACGGGGAGGGCGGAGCAAGAAATTTGAACCCAGGAGTTTTAATATGGGGTTGTCAAAAAAAGCGTTTCAAGCTAGTGGAGGATATGGATTAATTCATCCAGGTGAGGATCCGGATTTGAGTATTCGTTTACACCAAATGGGATTTGTCTCTGCGTTGTTTGAAGAGGTGTTTGTCTATCATAAAAGAAGAATTACTTGGTCATCATTTTACAAACAGGTGTATAAATTTGGATCCGCTCGTCCAATTTTGATGCGGTGGTATCCACACACCTTTCGGCTAACGTACGCTTTACCAAGTATATTTTTGCTTGGGTCTGCGGTTTCCTTGGTGAGTGTTTTATTTGGGTTGTATTTGCCTGTTGGGTTATTGGGGGTTTATTTTTTAGCCATCCTGCTGGTCTCAGGTATACACTACAAGAATATGGGCATTTCCTTGTTGTCTCTTATGGCCGTTATCGTTCAGTTATACGGATATGGATGGGGTTTTGTCAGAAGCTATTTCAAGTTGCTCAACAAGCGAAAAACTGCGGAAGAATTACTGCCTGAATTATTTTTTAGAAAATGAACCCCTCATTGGTCACATATGGAGGATCTTCTAACAAAAAACTCATACAGTTTTTTGTATTTCTGTTGTTGTCTTTTGTGATCTGGAGTATTCAATTGCTTTCTGAGCCCAGTATTCGGATGGTTAGATTTTCTTATGAGGTAACAGGGGTGCCGCAAGGGATGTATTGGTCACAGGAGAACCAAGATCAATTAGAAGTTCAGGTGTTGTCCAACGGGTTTTCCTGGCTAAAGTTATTGTTGGATCGACCAACCTTAAAAATTGACTTAAGTAATGCCGTTGAGGATCAGGGAATTTTCTTCTTGGAAGAACAAGCGCTTTTAGAGCAGCTCAATGCTAAGGTTTCACGAAACTACACCTTTGAGGCAACTTTGTTGGGCTCGGGAGTAAAAGTTAAATTGTTTCGGCAACGTCTAAAAAAAGTACCTGTTCAGCTCAGTTCAATGGGAAATAGGCCATCGCATTACGTCCTATTTCGCCCTACTATTTCTCCAGATTCCGTTTGGATTAGTGGGCCAGCTACTGCGGTGGACACGCTTAGTTATGTCCGTACTTCGTCTGTTGATTTATCCGTGGATAAGGAAGATATCGAAGAAGTGTTGAGTCTTGATGTGCCAGAAGGCTATGGAATTACCGCTGATCCTCAACAAGTGCTGTTTACGGGGCATTGGGTGAAATATGCCGAACATAAGATTGAGGTGCCTATTGAGGTATTGGGGTTGCCTGAGGGTTGGACCGCCAAAACATTCCCCAACAAAGTGGAAGTGCTTTTTAGAGCTCCAATCGAGCAAGTGAAACGCCCCATGAGTTCGGATTTTAAAGTTTTTGTGTTGTTCGAACAGGCCCAAGCAGAGAAAGGAAAAGTATTATGGGCACTGGATCTTCAGGTCGTTAATCCCGCTATTGAACGCGCATATCTCTCTACTCAACGCGTTGAACTCATCGTACAAAAACCATGAAGAAGATCGGTTTAACAGGAGGGATTGGATCAGGCAAGTCTTATATTTCCAAAGCTTTTGCCCAGCTAGGAGTGCCGGTATTTGATTCTGATGAGGTGGCTAAATCGTTGATGATTCAGGATCGTTTGCTCCAACAAGAAATAGTGAACTTGTTAGGGAAAGAATCTTACAGCGATGGTGAACTTCAGCGGGATTGGATTGCTTCAAAAATATTTTCTAATCCTGAATTGCGCGCACAATTAGCCTCGTTAGTACACCCAAGGGTTTACGAAGCTTTTGATCTTTGGGTAAAAGAACAATCAACACCCTATGTGATCTTTGAGTCGGCCATATTGCTCGAAGGAGGTAAGGCCTCTTTGTTTGACAGTATTTGGGTCGTTGAAGCTCCTATGTCATTGAGATTGTCCCGTCTACAGGCTCGGGGTCTTAGTAAAGAAACGGCGATGCAAAGGATTAATAGTCAGTGGACTGATGAACAACGAAGAAAATATGCCGATGTCGTCTGGAATAATGACGAAGTTTCTGATATTATGTTAAAAGTTTACGATATTAATAGTGAATTAACTTAAAGATTATATTTTTAATATTTTTATTATTAAATGTATAATTTATTTTACAAAAATTAACCAATTATATAAAATTGATTAATTTTGTTAACATATGAAAAAATCATCTTTTTTTGTGTTGGTTACAGTGATGTCTTTGGCACTGATTGGGGCAATCTCTGTTCAGGGCTACTGGATTAAACAGTCCATCACATTAAAAGAAGATCAGTTTAACAATGCCGTTTCCGATGTATTGATAGAAACTTCCCAAAAAATTGCACAGAGAGAGGTTTCTGATTATTACGAAGAGTTTTTAAAGCTCAAAGATTCAGTAGGGAACCCTGATAAGGCCCACTACAAAAATTTCTTCTTTTTTGACAAAGACCTCAATACCAATGAGACCACTTTTTATGCCCATGAAATACTGGAGCAGGATTACAGCGTCGCCAACAAGATGTTTGACAATGGATTTGGCAGAGATTCCTCGCTTATCCGCGCCTATGTCAGCGAACGCACCAAGATGGTTTACAGAGAAGATTTTGGGATTGACGGAAAACGCACCACGATTACACCCATTACTAAATTGGCCATCAGCGGAAAACTTACGGAATACGACCGTGTTATTTTAGAGGATGTGCTTAAGGAAAGAGCTCGTTTGGTGCCTATTCACGAGCGAATCAGTGTCCAAGAACTGGTTTTAGCTTTAGATCGAGCCTTTGAACTCAGGGGTATTGACATCGATTATGAATTTGGTGTTTACAGCAACCAATTACCCACGAAAATTAAAAGCAGTGGGTTTGTATACAGTTCAGTTAATCCCTACAAGGTGCCCCTTTTTACGGACAATGAGGGCAATAGTGATTTTAGTCTCCATGTTACATTTCCACAAAAATCCACTTTTCTATGGAGATCAATTCTGGGTACTGCAGTCCTCTCTGGGGTATTTAGTCTACTGATTTTATTGGTGTTTGTCAGTGCGATTTATCAATGGATCAAACAAAAAAAGTTATCGGAAATAAAGTCTGATTTCATCAACAACATGACCCATGAGTTTAAGACTCCGATTGCAACCATCAACTTGGCAGTAGAGGCATTGCGCAACCCTAAAATAGCTGGTGATGCAGAAAAATTTGCCAGATACACCCAAATGATTAAAGAGGAAAACAAACGGATGAATGAGCAGGTGGAAAATGTCTTGCAGATATCCAAGTTAGATAAAAATCAGCTGGACTTGATCCGTCAAGAAGTTGATTTCCACGACATCATTGAAGATGCGATTGCGGCTGTTTCCTTGATTTTGGATAACAGCGGAGGATATATACATACCCACTTATCCGCGAACCCATCCGTGGTATCTGTCAGCGAAATGCACATGACCAATGTGGTGGTCAATATTTTAGAAAATGCAGTAAAGTATTCCGGCGAATCCCCAAAGATTGATGTATACACCCAAAACAAGGGAGGTAAACTATTGATTTCTATAAAGGATCAAGGTCCGGGTATGAGCAAACAAGTCTTAAAACAAATCTTTGAGAAATTCTATAGAGAAACAACGGGAGATTTGCACAATATTAAGGGTCATGGATTAGGGTTGGCTTATGTAAAAAAGATTGTAGAACTGCACAAAGGGCAGGTTTACGCCGAAAGTGAAAAAGGGAAAGGCAGTACTTTCCATGTTGAATTACCTTTAAACTAATCAGTTATGGAAACGATGAAAAAAATTTTACTGGTGGAGGATGATCCAAATTTTGGAAGTATCCTCAAAGATTATCTTATGATGAACGATTTCGAAGTAGTCTTGGCCAAAAATGGGATGGAAGGCTTTGAGAAGTTTAAAAAAGAAACCTTTGATGTGTGTATTCTCGATGTCATGATGCCCTACAAAGACGGGTTTACTTTGGCCAAAGAGATTCGCGAAAAAGACGACCGTATTCCCATAGTGTTTTTAACGGCAAAAACCATGAAAGAGGATGTGCTCAAAGGCTATAAAGCTGGTGCTGACGATTATCTAAATAAACCGTTTGACTCAGAAGTGCTATTGGTCAAACTCAAAGCGATTATACAGAGAAAATCTACCGCGACACTTGCCGAGAGCAATCAGTTTGAGTTTGAAATAGGGGACTTTCACCTGAATGCTAAGTTGAGGTTTTTGACTTATAAGGACGAACCCTCCATCAAGCTGTCTCCCAAAGAAAATGAGCTATTGCGTATGTTGGCGCTCTATCAGAATGATTTGATGCCCAGGGAGCTGGCCTTGACAAAAATATGGAGGGATGATAATTATTTCACCTCAAGATCCATGGATGTGTACATCGCCAAATTGAGAAAATACCTCAAGTTAGATCCCAATGTATCGGTGTTGAATATCCACGGAGAAGGGTTTAGACTGGTCGTTAAACAGGACTAATTCCGTTTTGTTGAAGTACGCTTTTTGCCTGTATGGTGGGGTTTTCTGCTGAAATCCAATGAATACCTGGTTGTCTCCTAAACCAAGTCCCTTGTCTTTTGGCATAACGCCGTGTATTGGTTTTGATGTCTTCAATCGCTTGTTCCCGACTGATCACCCCATCCATAAAAGCAAACACCTCAGAGTAGCCCACGGTTTTTAGTGCGTTTAATTCCCTGTGAGGGTACAAACTAGACGCCTCGTCAAAAAGTCCTTCTTGGACCATTTGATCTACTCTTTGATTGATTCTTTGATGGAGCCATGGTCTAGGCCCTTCCATACCTATGGCGATATGCTCAAAGTTTTTTGTCGGCTTAGGTTTCCCTAAAAAGCTGCTGTAGGGCTGCTTGCTGGACAAACAGACTGAAAGTGCCCGTATCAATCTCATCGGATTTTGCAGATCAACGACTTGGGCATAACGGGGATCAAGTTCTCGAAGTAAATTTTGCAAGGCTTCAATTCCATCATCCGCCCATAATTTTTCCACAAATGCTTTGTCTTTTGGGTTGACTTCAGGAAACTCATCCAACCCTTGGGTTAATGCTTGTATGTAAAGCCCACTGCCCCCCACTAAAATAACTGACTTACTTTTTTTAAATAGTTCATCCAATAGAATAGTGGCTTCTCTAGCATAGTCTCCGACGCTGTAGGGATCGTGTATGCTTTTATGCTGTATTAGGTAATGTGGGGCGGAGGAAAGTTCTTGAGCAGTGGGTACAGCGGTCCCAATACTCATTTCTCGATAAAACTGCCGGCCATCCGCGGAAACAATCGGTGCATTTAGCCAATTGGCTAGTGAAATAGCCAAACTAGTTTTGCCTGATGCGGTCGCACCAAGAACGGTAATTAACGTAGGACTCTGCGGCTTAACTTTCAAAGGAGTGCCATTTTAAATGAGGCCTCTCCGCTTCAATCCAAACCAGGTAGGCTGGATCAGGGAATATAGGCGTTAACAACTGTTCGAAAATCTGCGGGTGATTCAATTGATAATTCAGGTCGAAATATGCATAACCGCACACCATCCCATTTTTCATGTAAATACCCGCTCGCTCACCGATGGTTCGACCTGGAGCGATCCAAACACCATGCATTCCTTGGTAGGCTTCCATCAGCGAAGAGTTACTCAACAATTTTTTTCTTCGGTTGTATTTTGGCTTGAGGGTTTTTAGATAGACATGATGTAATATCTGGGTCATCAGTGAGTTTCCAGATGGAAATGCCTCAATGTTTTTGGTCTCTTTAAGCACACGTTTGTGGAGATCGTCACCAGACAAGAAAAGTTGATAAGTAGCCTTGTACATGTTTTTGTCCGAAAAAAGATATACCGCTTTTTCGTCTTTGCTAAAAAGGACAACCACCCCATGAGTATCAGGTATTTGTTGTACCAAAGACCACTGTTTGTCCGAGACCAGACTTTGATCTGGGCCTTTGGTCATGGAGTGAAACAGTCCTTTTTCCAAGTCTTTTTCTAGCAGCACTTGAAATAATTTAAGGGTGGCCAAGGCATCACCGCTAGCTCTATGTCTATCATGGATGGGTATTCCCAGAGATTTAACCAGTTTCCCCAATGAATACGACTCTTGGTCTGGGATCAATTTTTTGGCTAAATCAACCGTGCAAACTGTTTTGCGTTGAAAGTTATAGCCCAGTCGGTCGTAGCACAACTTTAAAATTCGATAGTCAAATTGCGCGTTGTGAGCTACCAAGACACAACCTTCAGTGATTTCAATAATTCTCTTGGCCAATTCGTGAAATTTTGGCGCTGTGCGGACCATCGAATCACTGATACCTGTCAGTTTTTCAACAAACGGCTGTATGGGTGTTTCGGGATTTACCAGACTGATCAGTTGATCAACCACGTGTAAACCATCGAATTTATAGATAGCCACTTCAGTAATCCCCTCTTGGTTGTATTTCCCCCCTGTAGTCTCTAGATCAATAATCGCATACATACGCTAGTAATTTCGATCGCCAAAAATGGAGCTACCTATACGTACCATCGTACTGCCACAGGAAATAGCCAACGCATAATCTTGACTCATTCCCATGGAAAGTGTATCCCAGTGTGTGTGTACTTTGCTCAGCTGATCGTATACGGATTTTAGGGAGGTGAATTCTTGGGTTATCTGTTGCTCATCCGAGGTGAATGTCGCCATACCCATCAATCCTTTGATGCGCACATGGCTGTAGGTGTCTAGTTGTTTTAGGGTAGCCCACGAAGCCAACTCTTCAGGGTCCCATCCGAATTTTGTCGATTCTTGTGCGATATGGACTTGTAACAAACAGTCGATAATCCGATGGTTCTTTTTTGCCTGTTTTTCAATCTCATCGAGCAGTTCGGGTCGATCTACCCCGTGGATCAATGACACATAAGGGGCGATGTATTTTACTTTATTGCTTTGCAAATGACCGATCATGTGCCACTGAATATCTTTGGGCATCTCCGACCACTTGGCCGTCATTTCTTGCGCTTTATTTTCGCCAAACACGCGTTGCCCTGCCTGATAAGCAACCATAAGGTCTTCAACGGGCTTAGTTTTTGACACAGCCACCAAGGTAACGTGTTGGGGAAGTGAATCTTTGATATGTAGTAAACGTTCAGCTAAGGACATATTATTTTTCGTAGGCTTGAATAATTTGTAGGGCAACATCCAGTGCATTGGCCCCATCAACGAGGTCAACTATGGGTTTTTGGCCCAACGTGATGGCCTGGGCAAATGTTTCTAATTCATCCTGAATAGCGTTGTTAGCTTCAGGAGTGGGGTGCTCAAAATAGATTTGTTTGGAAACTCCCTCGGCATTGACTAGGATCATATCAAATGGGCCAGGCTGCTCAGGAGCATCTTTCATTTTGACTACCTCAGTTTTTTTCTCTAGAAAATCAACCGAAACATAGGCATCCTTTTGAAAGAAACGCGATTTACGCATGTTTTTCATGGAGATTCTGCTCGCTGTTAAGTTAGCTACACAACCGTTTTCAAAAACTAATCGCGCGTTGGCAATATCCGGTGATTGACTGAGTACCCGCACACCACTCGCCCTAACTTCGACCAGAGGTGATTGAACAACGGATAATATAATATCGATGTCATGAATCATCAAATCCAATACCACCGGTACATCAGTACCTCTTGGATTAAATTCGGCCAATCGATGTGTTTCAATAAACATAGGTTGATCCAAAGCGCTCAAAGCGGCTTTGAAAGCCGGATTAAATCGCTCAACATGTCCCACCTGCCCCAGTACTCCGTATGTCTGGGCGAGTTCAATAAGTTCATGCGCTTGCTCTAGTGTGTGGGTGATTGGTTTTTCAATAAACACGTGTTTACCTTGGGTAATTGCCTGTTTGGCTACTTCAAAGTGCGCTAGAGTGGGGGTGACGATATCTACCACATCAACAGCCTCAATCAATTCCGCTAAGTGTGCAAAGTGTTTGTAGCCCATCTCTTGACTGAGCAAGGCTGCGTTTTCTTGGTTTGGATCATAAAAACCCACTAAATCATAGAGCGAGGATGATTCTGCCAATCTGAGGTGGATTTTACCCAAATGACCCGCACCTAATACACCAATACGCAACTTCATAAAACTATTTTTTTCAAAAATACACATTCCACCTGACCTGGAGAGTCCGTCCTTTTTTTTGTGCTATTTTTGTGGGCCAATGAAAAACCGCATCGACATACAAAATAAAAAAGCCCGGTTCAACTACGAATTACTCGATGGTTTTACGGCGGGTATAGTATTGTCAGGAACTGAAATTAAATCCCTGAGACAGGGAAAAGCCTCGATTGCCGAATCATTTTGTGAATTCAACGATTCATCGGAGTTGTTTGTGGTCAATATGACCATTGAGGAATACGCCCATGGATCTCACTACAATCACCTACCTAAGGCTAGTAGAAAGCTGCTGCTCAACAAAAGGGAGTTAAAAAAAATACGTCAAGCGGTCAAGATTTCCGGGAATACAGTTGTCCCTACCAGACTTTTTATCAATGATCGGGGATTTGCCAAGCTCAACATCAGTCTAGCTAAAGGAAAGAAACTATACGACAAACGTGAGACGATAAAAGATAGAGACAACAAAAAACAATTGGATCGCGTAAAAAAAGCTTCTATTAGACACTGATGCTCGACACCCACAAACATCAAGGAAAAAGGAGATTACTCGCCCAAACACTGGCTGAAAAAGGAATCGTAGATAAACGCGTATTATCGGCCATGGAGCAAGTCCCCAGGCATTTCTTTTTAGACAGTTCTTTTGAGGAACACGCTTATCAAGACAAGGCGTTCCCAATCGGTTGTGATCAAACGATTTCTCACCCGTATACGGTAGCCTTACAAACTCAGTTAATGGGGCTGTCACCTGGTGATAAGGTCTTAGAAATAGGGACGGGTAGTGGGTACCAAACGGCGGTTTTGGTGCATATGAAACTTCAGGTATACAGCATTGAACGGCAGTCGATACTCTTCAAAAAAGCTCAGCTTATATTGCCTAAAATGCGTCTAGCTCCTAAAAAAATAATTTTTGGGGATGGTTTTTTGGGATATCCTGATGCAGCTCCTTACCAAGGCATTATTGTTACTGCAGGAGCTCCTGATGTACCTAAAACATTGATGGCACAACTGGCTATTGGGGGGAAGTTGGTGATTCCGGTAGGTCAGGGGACTCAGGAAATGACCGTGCTTACCCGAGTAGATGAAAAGAGTTTTGAGCGTGAAACTCACGGGCAATTTGCCTTTGTTCCCATGTTGGCTCAAAAAAAATGAGTGGCTGGTAGTTTTGGGCCAGACACTCAAGTTTACTTACAATAAAGGATCCTGATTTCTGAACACCAGCTCTTCTTCAAAGGCGTCAATCAGTACGATGCTATCTCGTTTGATCGTTCCTTTAAGCAGTTCTTTGGACAGGTTATTCAAAATTTTCTTCTGAATCATTCGCTTGATAGGTCGGGCCCCGTACTGTGGATCAAATCCCAGTTCAGCTAACAAATCGATAGCTTCAGGAGTAGCATCAATGGTGATTTCCTGCTCTGACAACATTTTTTGCAGTTGTTTGATTTGTAGGGTAACGATCTCTCTAACGTGTTGATGGTTCAGCGGATGGAATAGAATAATATCGTCAATCCGATTTAAAAATTCAGGTCGTACACTTTGCTTCAATAATGCGAGTACATTTTCCTGGGCTTGTTGTGCCGCCTTTTCCACGTCCTTTTGTTCGGCAAATGCCTCGCTGATCAAATGACCGCCCATATTGCTGGTCATCACGATGATACAATTTTTAAAGTCGGCGACTCTTCCTTTATTATCGGTTAGTCGACCTTCATCAAGGACCTGTAACAGAATATTGAAGGTGTCGGGGTGTGCTTTTTCGATTTCGTCAAGCAACACCACTGAGTAAGGTTTTCTACGCACAGCTTCTGTTAGTTGACCCCCCTCTTCATATCCGACATAACCTGGAGGAGCCCCAACCAATCGGCTGACAGCGTGTTTTTCTTGATACTCACTCATGTCAATGCGGGTCATGGCCGTTTCGTCATCGAAAAGATAATCAGCTAGCGTTTTGGCCAATTCGGTTTTTCCTACACCGGTGGTACCCAAAAACAAGAAAGATCCTATGGGCTTTTTTTGGTCTTGTAAACCAGCACGTGACCTTCTGATTGCATCAGATACAGCTTGAATGGCTTCCTCTTGACCGATGACCCTCTTGTGCAATACCTCCTCAAGACCCAATAACTTTTCCATGTCGGACTGCATCATTTTGGTTACCGGTATACCAGTCCATTTGGCAACTACTTCGGCAATATCCTCATAGGTGACGATTTCTTTGATCAGTGTTCCTTGATTTTGTTGTGCATCCAACGCTTTTTGAAGCGTGTCTAATTGTTCTTGTGCTTCTTTGATTTTTCCATAGCGTATTTCAGCTACCAATGCATAGTCTCCATTACGCTCTGCACGCTCTGCGGATAGCTTTAATTGCTCTATCAATTCTTTGGTCTTTTGCAGCTGATCAACGGCAGTTTTTTCCGCATCCCATCGTGCCCATAAGGCTTGACGGGTTTCTTTGATGTTGGCCAGTTCACTGTGTAAAGATTTGAGTTTAACCTGGTCGTCCTCTCGAGTTATGGCGGCTAGTTCAATTTCTAACTGCATTACCTTGCGATCTAATTGGTCCAGTTCCTCAGGCTTGGAATTCATCTCCATCCTCAACTTGGAGGCTGCTTCATCCATTAAGTCAATGGCTTTGTCAGGTAAAAAACGATCGCTGATGTACCTTTGGGATAGCAAGACAGAGGCAATTACTGCTTCATCTTTGATTTGCACTTTATGGTGGGCTTCATATTTTTCTTTGATACCCCGCAAAATTGATATGGCGCTCTCGGTATCAGGTTCATCAACGATTACTTTTTGAAATCTTCGCTCTAATGCTTTATCTTTTTCAAAGTATTTTTGATACTCATCCAGCGTAGTAGCTCCAATGGCGCGTAATTCACCTCTAGCCAGTGCAGGCTTTAAGATGTTAGCTGCATCCATAGCACCCTCGCCACCTCCGGCCCCTACAAGGGTGTGAATTTCATCGATAAACAAGACGATATCTCCCTCAGCGCCGATCACTTCTTTGACGACTGATTTTAAACGCTCTTCAAATTCACCTTTGTATTTAGCTCCTGCGATAAGCGCACCCATATCTAAGGAATAAATGACTTTGTCTTTTAAGTTTTCCGGCACATCTCCAGTCACAATTCTGTGGGCTAACCCTTCAGCAATGGCCGTTTTACCAACCCCTGGTGATCCGATAAGCATCGGGTTGTTTTTGGTTCGTCTGGACAGAATTTGAAGTACGCGACGTATTTCTTCATCCCGGCCAATCACAGGGTCCAGTAATCCTTTGTCTGCGGCCTCATTGAGGTTTTTAGCGTATTTTTCTAGTGATTGGTAATGCGATTCAGCATCCTTTGATTTGACAGTCTCACCCTTGCGCAATTCTTTAATCGCTTTGGTGAGGTCTTTCTCGTTAATCCCTTGATCTTTGAGTATACTGGCTGCTCTGTGACTTCCGTCCAACAGTGCGAGCAAAAGATGTTCTACCGTGGTGAATTCGTCTCCTAGTTTTTTGGCCCATGCAGTTCCTTTTTGCAACACATCAATGGCGGTTCGGCTCCATTGAAGGTTTCCTCCTGAGACTTTGGGCAGGATAGACAAGGAACTATTGGCCTGAGTTTTTAGTTGATCTACGTTTCCACCAACTTTTTTGAGTAAGTAGATGATGGCGTGTTCTTCACCCTCAATAAGTGAGGACAGCACATGTAGCGGTTCCACAGTAGCATGTCCGGATTGCTGCGCGATCATTTGCGCAGATTCAATGATCTCTTGCGCTTTTATGGTGTATTGATTCAATTGCATAGCTCGTAGATGTTTATGTATCTTTGCAGTCAATAGTGCAACATTAGGGCCACGGTTACATATCGGACATTTTGTCCGCATAAGCCATTGAATATAAGACATTTAGGCATTATTTTCTTTTAAGTCATTTAGTATGAGTTTGTTAAAAAAATGGTTTTCAACCGACAAAAAGTCAGCTCAACCCCAATCAAAGGCCAGCGATGTTCCGGAAACTTTCTGGATCCCCTTGACTTCGATGGAACAGATGGATGCATGGAACACGGAGCAAGAACACCCCATCTATGTTTTTAAACATTCCACCAGTTGTGGTGTGTCTGGAATGGTTCTCAAGGATATAACCCAACGTTTAACGACACATCGCGGACCAGGAACTTATTTTTTGTTGCATTTAATAGAAAATAGAGCTATTTCCAATGAAATTGCTGCTCGTTTTGGTGTCATACATCAATCACCTCAATGCTTAAAGATAGAACAAGGGAGGTGTACGCTACACGAGTCCCACTACAGTATATTAGACCATTCGTGGTCGTCCTAGGTGTTGATTGTCGTTTGATAACTCACTGCATAATTGACTCGTCCTATGAACGTTTTATCAGCCCAAGTACTTAATTTTACATCCATAAAATAATCCCATGGAAAGAGACCACATCATTTTTGACCTGATACAAGACGAAGAACACAGACAACGCGAAGGCATAGAACTTATTGCCTCGGAAAATTTCACCTCTCCGGAAGTGATGGAGGCTGCAGGTTCCGTATTGACCAATAAATATGCGGAAGGTTACCCAGGGAAAAGGTACTACGGAGGCTGTCAAGTAGTTGACCAAGTTGAGCAAATCGCGATTGATCGCGCTAAAGCACTTTTTGGTGCCGCGTATGCCAATGTTCAACCTCATTCTGGTTCACAAGCCAATGCTTCGGTATACCACGCCTGTCTTACACCGGGTGATACCATTTTAGGATTTGATCTTTCGCACGGTGGACATTTAACCCATGGCTCTCCGGTTAACTTTTCTGGGAGACTATACCGACCTGTATTTTATGGTGTAGAGCAAGAGACGGGTCGTTTGAACTACGACAAGATTGAGGAAATTGCTCTAGCTGAAAAACCAAAAATGATTATCGCAGGTGCTTCTGCCTATTCAAGAGATATGGATTTTGCTCGATTTAGAGCTATTGCAGATCGGGTAGGGGCATTGCTTTTGGCGGATATATCGCATCCAGCCGGTTTGATCGCAAAAGGATTGCTCAATGATCCAATTCCTCATTGCCATATAGTAACCACCACGACACACAAAACCTTGAGAGGCCCAAGAGGAGGGTTAATCCTTATGGGTCAAGATTTTGAGAACCCTATGGGACTTAAAGGCCCTAAAGGGGAAATACGTATGATGTCCACCTTGTTGGATTTAGCTGTCTTTCCCGGTAACCAAGGTGGCCCATTGGAACACATTATAGCAGCTAAAGCTGTGGCTTTTGGTCAATGCTTGACCGATGAGTTTTTGCATTACGCCATTCAGGTACAAAAAAATGCCCAAGCCCTAGCTCATGCATTTGTTAAACGAGATTATCACCTGATTTCAGGGGGGACAGACAACCACATGATGTTAATTGATTTGCGCAATAAGAACATCACAGGTAAAGAAGCAGAAAATGTACTGGTTGCGGCCGATATTACCGCCAACAAAAACATGGTGCCTTTTGACGATAAATCCCCTTTTGTTACCTCAGGAATTCGATTTGGAACTCCGGCGGTAACCACCCGTGGGTTAAAAGAGTCAGATATGGAAACTATAGCCGCTTTGGTGGATAAAGTGTTGACCCATAAAGACGACGCTAAAGTAATTGCCCAAGTGAAGGAGGAAGTAAATGCTTTGATGGGGGAGCGGCCTTTATTTGTAGGTCAATAAAAAAGGGCAAGAGGTCCACATCGCACCGCTACAACCTCATACCCTTGCTGTGTTCCCACCCTGGGGGATTTTGAGGGAGCTGGTCGTGTAGGTCTTGCCCGGCGCAAATATAACGCCTTTTCTATTTTGAACAAGGAGTTAAAGGCTTTAAATTTATGATCTGTAACTGCTTCATCTACTATGAAAAAGCCCACTATTAGTGCCCTTTTATGGATCCTTTTGCTCGTATCTTGCGGGCAAAAGTCTGCTGTAAAGCCAGTAAACTCCCTGGTTTTGACTCCTGTTCAAAAAATGTATGTTCAAGGGGACACCTTACATTATTCCTGGAAAAATTCTTCAGCTGTTGCTTTTGATTCCCTGAGCTTTTCATTGTCGGGTACGTCCATACCTCACAAGGATGATTATTTGGTGCTAAATTCCACGGTCCTCGGGGAACAATCCATAGAGTGGATTGGTTATCAGCAAAATAAAGAGGTAGCTCAGGGATCTTTGAAGGTGAAGATTTTGGCCAATAAAGCCCCGATATTGTACACCTATGAAATCATAGCTTCCTATCCTCATGATATAGAAGCCTATACCCAAGGGCTTGAATTTTCTGATGGGATTTTATATGAAAGCACGGGTTTGTTGGGTTTTTCTTCGCTTCGAAAAGTAGATTACAAAACTGGCGCAGTTTTGAAACAGCACAATTTGCCCAAAGATGTTTTTGGAGAGGGACTCACTATCTATGGTGATCAATTATATCAATTGACCTGGCAGAGTGGATTTGGCTATATCTACGACCTAGAGTTTAATGAAATTGGAAGATTTGCTTACGGCAAGAGCAAAGAAGGGTGGGGATTGGCCCACAATGAAAAGCAGCTATTTAAAAGCGATGGCACGGACCGTATCTGGGTTTTACAGCCTACAGACGGATCTGAAATCGCTCAGTTTTCGACGGTTACTCACCAAGGGTTTTTTAACAGAGCCAATGAACTCGAGTACGTTGACGGAAAAATCTATGCCAATGTTTACCAAAAGGAGTCTATGATGATTATCGATGCCAACAGTGGGGCCATTGAAGGAATAGTGGATTTCTCGGGACTGAAACAAAAAGTCACCCAACATCCAGCGCTAGATGTGCTGAACGGGGTAGCCTACCACCCTGAGCACCAAAGCTTTTTTGTCACCGGAAAGAAATGGGATCGTTTGTTTGAGGTCCGAATCATCCCAAAATCATGACGACACATCAACCATTAGTCGTACTAGTCACTGGAGCATCCTCAGGGATCGGTCGATCGATCAGCACCTATTTGGGCCAAAAAGGATGCCTGGTTTATGGTACTGCGAGAAATCCTGAAGCCTGCGCTCAGCCAGAACAGTACAGCTTACTGGCTTTGGATGTGCAACAATCCTCCACCATTGATTCAGCTGTAAATCACATCATAGAGCTGCACGGTCGTATTGATGTATTGATAAACAATGCTGGAGTAGGCATAACAGGGCCTGTGGAACATACCCCGCTGAATGAGATTGACAAAGTATTCGATATTAATTTGAAAGGTCCAATTCGGTTGCTTCAAGCCGTTCTTCCTCATATGAGAAATCAAGGAAGTGGTTTAGTCATCAACATTACTTCAATTGCAGGGTCCATGGGGTTGCCTTTTCGCGGATTGTACTCGGCGACTAAATCTGCCCTTTCCCTTGTCACTGAATCCTTGCGCATGGAGTGTGCCCCATTTGGCGTCAAGCTGTGTACGGTTGCTCCAGGGGATTACGCTACAAATATAGCTTCAGGCCGATACCATAGTCCTCTCGACACATCAGGCCCCTATCATCCTCAGTACGATAAAACACTGGAGGGTATGAATGCACACGTTAATCAGGGGTCAAATCCGGATGAAGTAGCTCATTTGGTATGGAAAATCATGCAGACCAAACAGCCAAAAGTACACTACCGAGTAGGAAAACCACTACAAAAAGCGGCCGTATGGATTAAATTCCTACTGCCTGACACGTTATTTGAACGATTATTGCTTAAATTTTACGCTTAAAACCTATTTTATGAAGTTTTTTATCGATACCGCCAATCTTGATCAGATCCGTGAAGCTCAATCTTTGGGCGTTTTAGATGGAGTAACCACTAATCCCTCCCTAATGGCCAAAGAAGGTATTTCGGGTCAACAAGCTATCTTAGACCACTACAAGGCCATTTGTCAATTGGTTGATGGAGATGTCTCCGCTGAGGTGATCGCTACAGAATATGAAGCGATGATTGAAGAAGGTAAAATTCTTGCAGCCCTTCACCCCCAAATTGTCGTGAAGGTTCCGATGATTAAAGACGGTATCAAGGCGATTAAATATTTTAGCGACCATGGGATTCGCACCAACTGTACGTTAGTTTTCTCCGTAGGTCAAGCATTACTGGCAGCCAAAGCAGGAGCTACCTATGTTTCTCCGTTTATTGGGCGCTTAGACGATATTTCGACGGATGGATTGCACCTTATAGCGGAAATCAGAGGCATCTATGACAATTACGATTTCCCTACGCAGATTTTGGCTGCGTCAGTACGTCACACCATGCACGTTATCGATTGTGCTAAAATTGGTGCTGATGTGATGACTGGACCGCTTTCATCAATTACTGGTTTGTTGAAACACCCTTTGACCGACTCAGGTCTGGCGCAATTTCTAGCGGATTATAACCGAGTTAACGGATAAATAAAAAAAACCAGGTTAGCTGCCTGGTTTTTTTTATTTGTTTTGGAAGCTTGTTTGCAGATTGGCAAAACCGTTGACTATTTTACCATTTTCCAATACGACACTTTTAAATGCATTGTCCCAAATCAACCTGTTTTGAAGATCTTCAGGGTTGATAGAGCGGTATTGTAGCTCAGGCTGCATGTCGTATTCTTGAATAGTCGCAGACCAGTGAACGGCATCTTGATCTGGGCTAATCCCTATGAATTGGTATTCAGGCCATTTTTTTTGAAGTTCAGCCACTTTTTGTTGAATCCTGTAGAGCATTCCTTCGTATTTCGTGGACCAGAAGTAGATCACCACTTTGCGGTCTTCAGTTAACTTGCGAAGATTGGTCAATTTACCTTGATAATCAACAACAGGCAAGGGCAACACTTCTCGATCAGGTTGTAGTGAAATAATGGATTGGTACACTTCGTTTAACTCTTCAGCGTACCTATTTTCTTTTAGATAAGGTGCGAAAACTTGATAGAATTGGGTGATTCTAGCCTCAGTATCCTGAGATTTAACCCAATACTGCAAAGCCAATTGTCTCATCAACTGGTCTTTTAACAGACGATCTTCGACTAAACTATCGATGATATTGAGCTTGTGTAGGTTAAAGTGAAGTGGTTTTTCAGGGGCAGGAATGATACCACACTGATCCGTACACACCTCATAGGCCATATTGCCTAAATGAAATTTCATGAATTGGAAATACGGTTTGAAATGACTCAAATCGCGATTGTTCCGCTCTATGTTTTTTCTGTAGTCAAAAAAGGCAGTAGGAAAGTCTTTGACTTGAGGGCTGTTTTCGTGGAAGAACGGGTATTTTTCCTTGTGAACGTACAGATTGTAATCAATGTTGGCCGCTACCATAGACACAGCTCTTTCCGATAAGGTTACCTCTCGTTGTAGATCATTGAGCATGGACAGCTTGTCATTCCTTATGGTTTCAATCAATTGATGGAAAGGCTCAGGATCTAACACATAGTTTTTTTCGATGCTGTAGGACTCGCGTTCATTGGTTAAAAACATTTCCAAAATGAAATTGTTTAATTCTGAACCTCGTCCTGAAAACACCAAGGATTCATCAAAGGATACGGTGTTGATCCGTATGTGAATACTATCTCCCTTCTGCAAATACACGTAGTTGTATTCTGGTGGGTGATCAAAGTGATACAAACCTTCTTCAAGACCTTCTAGGCGCATGGAAAATCGTCCATTTTGATCCAGATAGGCGGTATCTATTAATGCTTCTTCTCTGTGTAGGGTTACGTAATTACTAGTAGGATTAACAATGGTGCCACTGAAATAGGTAGGATGGGTTTTGGGGTCAATAGCCCCGCAACCTATCAAAATCAATATAAAAAAGACACTTAAATACCTCATATAATTACAGATGGTAAATGTACTTTAACCTGTAAACACAGGTCGTTAATGCTTCGTTAAAACTAAGGTGTGTCATTTGTTGGTTTGGACCAATGGGTTTCCCTATTTTTGCACCAAAATATAAAACATGTTATCTGTTTCCAATCTTTCTGTTCAATTTGGTAAAAGAGTCCTTTTTGACGAAGTGAATATCGTTTTTTCTGAAGGGAATTGCTACGGGGTTATCGGTGCCAACGGGGCTGGTAAATCTACATTTCTTAAGATGTTGGCACTTAAAGCGGACCCAACATCGGGTAAAGTTATTCTAGAACCCGGTAAGCGTATGTCTGTATTAGAACAGAACCACAATGCCTACGATCAAGACACTGTCTTAAATGCTGTGTTGAAAGGGAATCAAGTATTGTTTGCGATCAAGCAAGAAATAGACGCCTTGTATGCTGATTATAGCGATGAAAATGCAGAACGCATCGGTGAACTTCAAGTAACCTTTGAGGAATTAAATGGATGGAATGCCGATAGTGAGGCAGCTGCGTTGATTTCTAATTTAGGGATAGAGGAAAGCTTACATCATCAATTGATGGGTGACATTGATCCAAAACTTAAAGTACGCGTGCTTCTGGCGCAAGCGCTTTTTGGCAACCCGGACGTTTTGGTCATGGATGAACCTACTAACGATTTGGATTATGAAACCATACAGTGGTTGGAGGATTTTTTGGCCACCTATGAGAATACAGTCATCGTTGTTTCCCACGATAGACACTTTTTGGATGCCGTGTGTACCCACATCGTCGATATTGATTTTGGCAAACTCAATTTGTTTTCTGGCAACTATACATTTTGGTATGAAAGCAGCCAGTTAGCTGCTAGACAGCGCGCTCAACAAAACAAAAAGGCGGAAGAAAAAGCCAAAGAACTTCAGGAATTCATCATGCGTTTTAGTGCAAACGTTGCCAAAAGTAAACAGGCTACGTCTAGAAAGAAAATGCTGTCAAAATTGAATATTGAAGAGATAAAGCCATCCAGTAGAAGGTATCCAGCGATCATTTTTGATAGCGAACGCGAAGCGGGTGATCAAATCCTAACTATTCAAGGGTTGTCTGCTAGTTCTGAAGATGGAATTAACTTGTTTTCCGGAGTAGATCTCAATTTAAGCAAAGGGGACAAGGTAGTAGTTTACTCTAAAGATGCTCGAGCAACGACAGCTTTTTATGAAATCCTAGCCCATAATAAGACTCCTGATCAAGGTCAATTCCAATGGGGGATAACGACCACACAATCGTATTTGCCATTTGACAATAGTTCCTTTTTTGCCCAAGCATTGAGTTTGGTTGATTGGTTGCGTCAGTGGGCAAAAACCGAGCAAGAACGCGAGGAAGTGTTTGTGCGTGGTTTTTTGGGTAAAATGCTTTTCAGTGGTGAAGAAGCTCTAAAAAAATCGACGGTCTTGTCCGGTGGAGAAAAGGTGCGCTGCATGTTGAGCAGAATGATGATGATTCGCGCCAATGTGTTGATGCTTGACGAGCCCACCAATCACCTTGACCTAGAGAGCATTACTGCCTTTAACAATTCGCTGAAGCAATTTAAAGGTACTGTGCTGCTGACAACTCATGACCATGAGTTTGCCCAAACTGTGGGGAATAGGGTGGTGGAGCTGACGCCCAAAGGAATCATCGATCGTTACCTTACTTTTGATGACTACATGTCGGACCCTGGGGTTAAAGCGCTTCGCGAAAAAATGTATAACTAGCTGTTCACTAGCGCAGAACAGCGTTGAACTGTTGCTCAAAAGCAGTTAACAGTTTTTTCATCGACTGGTCTATTTGCCCATCAGTTAGTGTTTGTTCCGGATCGCTTAGGGTAAACCTCAAGCCATAAGACTTCTTGTCTGCATCGATATTCTTTCCGCTGTACACATCAAAAAGAGTCACCTCCGTCAATAGATTTCCGATTGTGCTGTGCGCTACATTTCTGAGCGCTTCAAAAGTGATGTTTTCTCCCACCAATAAGGCCAAATCCCTGGATACACTGGGGTATTTTGGTATGGACTTGAATTTGATTTCTTCTTTTTGAAGCATGGAGTGAATCTGATCCCAATCCAGCTCAGCGTAGGCAACCGGAGTTTTGATGTCGTAGGATTCTGTAAGTTTTTGCTCCACAATCCCTACACTCAATATTAATTCTTCTCCAGCGTAATAATGCAAACATTCCGTAAATGGATACCTTACTTCTATCGAGGTATGCGTCACCGCAATGCGACACCGGACCAACAATTGTTCACAGGTTGATTTTAGGGCAAAAAAGTCAGCAGCAGGTGCCTGTGAGTTCCATTGGTCTTCGTGTAATTTTCCCACACCCCAAAGGCATAAATGTCTGTGCTCTTTTCTTCCCTGTGTTGTTTGTAGGTATGTTTTTCCAAATTCAAACAACCGTTGATTGCTCCATTTTCTGTTGTTGTTGTGTTTGATCACCTCAAGTCCAGAAAAAAGCATTGAAGTTCTCAGCTGAGCCAAATCTTGACTCAAAGGATTGAGTATATCTACCGCTTTTGTTTCGTTGGTTAAGGGAACAGTTTCTTGTTTTTTTGCCGAGGTAAGACTGTTGGTCATGATCTCAAAAAAACCCGTGCTGGCTAGATAATCACCCACTGATTTTTGTACGAGGTGGATGTCATTTTTTTCTACTAAGGCAATAGAGGCATGGAGTTTACTGGAATAGTCAATTTGGTTGTATCCGTAAACTCTGAGTATTTCCTCAACCACATCCACTTCGCGCAAAACATCCACCCTGTAGGGAGGAATAGTCAATCCCATACCGGTTTCTGTACTGTTCAAAATTTTGATTTCCAATGAAGTCAGAATAGACTTGATGGTATCTACAGGTATTTCTTGGCCGATTAATTGTTTTATTTTTTCATAGCTTAAAAACACTTGCTGTGCCTCTGCTTTTTTGGGATACAAATCTTCGATTTCAGAGGAAATATGTCCGCCTGCCATTTCTTTAATCAATAGGGCGGCTCTTTTGAGTGCTGATTCTACTAATTCAATATCGATTCCCCGTTCAAATCTAAAAGATGCATCAGTAGATAATCCATGACGCTTGGCAGTTTTTCGAATAGATACTGGATTAAAATAGGCAGATTCAAGAAAAATATTTTTGGTTTCAGTGGTTACTCCCGAATCAAGTCCGCCAAATACTCCGGCGATGCACAGTGGCTTTTTGGTGTCGCAGATCATTAAATCCTCTGAGTGAAGTATTCTTTCGACACCATCAAGGGTCGTGAATTTGGTGCCTGAATCAACCGTGCGCACAACTATTTTTCCTCCTTCAATTCGGTCGGCATCAAATGCATGCAAAGGTTGCCCTATTTCGTGAAGCACATAGTTGGTTGCGTCAACCACATTGTTAATAGGCTTAAGTCCAATTGATTTCAGCCTGTTCTGAAGCCAACTCGGGCTGGGTTGTACAGAAAGTCCAGATATAGTAAGTCCACAATACCTAGGGGCAAGGGTTGCATCTTCTACTTGAATGGAGATGGAGTTGGTTCTGTTCTCTACAGCAAACCCAAAGGTTGAAGGAAAAATCAATTCTTTGTTGATTCCTTGTTGTTTCATTCCTGCCCTCAAGTCCCTGGCTACGCCATAATGACTCATGGCATCAGCTCTATTTGGCGTCAAACCAATTTCAAAGATTTGGTCTTTGTCGATCTCAAATAAACTGCTCAACAAAGTTCCAGGTTGGTGACTATCCTCCAATATCATGATGCCGCTGTGATCGGTGCCCAAGCCTATTTCATCTTCTGCACAGATCATACCGTGGCTCTCAACCCCCCTGATTTTCCCTTTTTCAATAGTCCATGGCGTTCCTTGTGTTGGGTAAATAGTGGTCCCCACGGGAGCCACTACTACAGTGAGTCCAGCGGCTGCGTTGGCAGCACCACAAACTATGGACAATACGTTGTCATTTCCTATATCTACGGTGGTTACTTGTAGGCGATCAGCATTGGGATGTTTTTCAGCCGTGAGTATTTTGCCGACTACCAGACCTTGAAGCCCCCCTTTAATACTTTCAAATGGCTCTATTCCCTCAACTTCTAGTCCTAAATCGGTGAGTAAGGTGGCTGTTTTATCTGCGTTCCAGTCTGTAGGCACAAACTGTTTCATCCATTGATAGGAAATCTTCATGTCTTTGCATTAATTCAAGCCACAAATATAATTAATGCCCATCAAGCAAACGAGGTTGTTTTTGATTAATTGGGATCACCTATCTTTGTTTTTTTAATCATACCATGAAGAAAATCCTTATTTGCACCCTTGTTGCAGCTTTAATTTTTAGCTGCCAAAAAACTACCAATGCGACATCTTCTTTACAGGGAGATTGGTTGGGGTCATTGACCGTAAAGGATGGTCACCAGATAAATTTCTTGATGAACTTTGATCTAAAGGATCAACAATGGCAAATGACCCTTTACAACGATCGAGAAACGATTGTCTATGATCAAGTGCGTGTAGAGGGCGATTCACTATGGATTGCGCTAGCACCTTACGATGCGGTGATTAAAGCCAAGTACACCTCGGGGATTCTTCAAGGAGTCTACCACAAAGAGGACCTTAACCGCAGTACGCCATTTAGCGCGGTCCCCGAAACATCACGTTCAGAAAATCCAACAACTTCAGCATCCATCAATGTAGATGGCAGTTGGAAAGCAACTTTTTTTCCAAAACCGGATGTGGTTGACATCGCTCAAGCTGAACTAGAACAAGTAGGTGCAAAAGTAAGGGGCACCGTGAGAACACCAACTGGTGATTACAGGTATTTGTCTGGACACGTATTCGGAGATAGTTTGCGCCTCTCGACTTTTGATGGAGCACATCCCTATTTGTTTTTGGCCAAATATACCGATCGAGGACTTGAAGGTCAGTTTTACTATGAAAATCACATGCAAACTCCCTTTTTGTGGAGCAGAGACGAAACTTTTAGTTTAGATCTATGGATGGAACAAAATCCTTTGGCTGACAGTAATTTACCTGTAGCATTTTCGTTTATGGATACAGAAGGCGAGACGGTAACTTATCCGGATGCTGTTTGGAAAGATAAGGTAGTGGTCTTACAGGTGATGGGTTCTTGGTGTCCCAACTGTTTGGACGAAACAAAATTTTTAATCGACTATTTGGCCAATAACGCTCATCCAGATCTAGCCGTCATTGCCTTGGCTGTCGAATACGCCCCAACAGAGGAACGTGCTTGGCAACGTCTGAAAAATCTAAAATCCAGATTTTCTATTACTTATCCAGTTACGCTTGCTCAATTTGGGACCTCCGATAAAGTAAAGGCGCAAACAATTTTACCTTTTATCGGGGAGATTAAGTCTTATCCGACGATGGTGATCTTGGATAAACAGGGGAAGGTTTTTGAAGTGCACTCCGGTTTTGATGGCCCTGCCACTGGGGAAGCGCACTTGCGTTTTAAAGCAGAATTTGATCGAAAAATTAAAGAGCTTTTGTCGCGCGGTTAACGATCAATCGGACTCAGTTTAACGATTTCGTGAAGATCGTCATCCAGGATTTCTTTTTTTCGGTCGGCAAACATTAAAAACTGCTCATAAACAATATCTAGCTGAGTTTTGGTCAGTTCATAACCGACTAATTTGGCCCTGTATGCCAAGGCAGCCCTGCCAGACCTTGCCGTGAGAATAATCGATGAAGCATTGACACCTACATCTGCTGGGTCGATAATTTCATAGGTCTCTCTGTTTTTTATCACCCCATCTTGGTGTATGCCTGAACTGTGGGCAAATGCATTGGCACCGACGATTGCTTTGTTGGGTTGAACAATCATACCCATGTGTTGAGATACCATTTGGCTGGTGCTGTAGAGCAGTCGGCTATTCACTCTGGAATCTAGGTTTAGGTGAGGGTGTTGTCGGAGCACCATAACTACTTCTTCAAGTGACGTATTACCAGCGCGTTCGCCGATTCCATTGATGGTGCATTCAATTTGACGCGCCCCATTAATGACACCTTCAATTGAATTAGCTGTGGCCAATCCCAGGTCGTTGTGGCAATGACACGACAAGATGGCTTTTTCTATACCTTTTACGTTTTCTTTGAGGTATTTTATTTTTGCTCCGTATTCAGCGGGCAAACAATAACCCGTGGTGTCCGGAATGTTGAGCACTGTGGCTCCTGCTTTAATCACCGCCTCGCAAACTCTAGCTAGATATTCATTATCCGTTCTTCCAGCATCTTCTGCATAAAATTCAACGTCTTCCACAAAAGTTTTGGCGTAAGACACTGCAGAAACAGCTCGTTCTATAATTTGTTCTCTTGTGGCGTTGAATTTGTACTTAATGTGCGAATCCGAAGTACCTATACCCGTATGAATCCGAGGTCTTTTGGCCGCCTTTAGCGCATCGGCAGCTACTTCAATATCTTTTTGAACTGATCGTGTTAAGCCGCAAACGGTAGCGTTTTTGACTAAGGCAGCTACTTGGGCAACAGCCTTAAAATCTCCAGGACTTGATACGGGAAATCCTGCCTCAATCACGTCGACGCCTAATTCATCCAAGCGCGCAGCAATTTCTAACTTTTGAGGTGCGTCTAGTTTACAGCCTGGAACTTGTTCTCCATCTCTAAGGGTGGTATCAAAAATCTGAACTAATTCTTTACTCATTATAATTGCTTAGTTTTGGTGCAAGTAACAAATAACGCCACAACTGAGCAAATCAAAGCTGTGCTCTTCTTGTAAATACTATGTTAACTTGGCTCAGTTGCTGACTATTAAGCTAAAATACAACATTTTAGGACAAGTACATTACGATGACAAATACGCAAAAAGACCCCTTATTTGTTCTGATAAAATCCCTCACTAAGTCTGAAAAAAGACAGTTTAAACTCTACGTTGGGCGTTTGGATGTCAATGTGGATTCCAAGTTTATTTTGCTTTTTCACCTCATGGAGAAAAGCAAAACCTATAACGAAGAGGAAATCATCAAAAGTGGTATTGTAGCCAAAACCCAAATATCTAATTTGAAGGCCCACCTGTATAAGCAAATATTGATCAGTCTGCGTTTAAATCCTGCACACCACAATATTCGAATTCAGTTGAGGGAACAACTTGACTTCGCCACCATTTTATACCACAAAGGGCTTTATCGCCAAAGTTTAAAAATTCTTGAAAAAGCCAAGAATACAGCCATTGCTAATCAAGAAAAAAGTATTGCGCATGAGATTGTGGAGCTGGAAAAAGTAATCGAAACACAGTATTTTGCGAAGAGTACTTCCGATCGGGTACTTTCCTTGGTAAAACAGACACAAGAATTGGTTTCTCAAAATACCGTAGCTAGTCAATGGTCTAATTTGTCATTGCAGCTTTATGCCATGATGTTGCAATTCGGCTATGCGCGCACAGCTCAAGAACAGGAAAAAGTCCGCGTTTTTTTTGAGAAGCACGCCCCTGAAGAGCATATGGAAGAGTGGGGGATTCGCGAAAAATTATGGTACTACAAAGCGCATCTCTGGTATCATTTTTTGCTACAAGACTTTTTAACCTGCTACAAGTATGCCCATAAGTGGGTTCAATTGTTTGATGAGCATCCTGAAATGATACAGTTTCATCCGGTGTTTTACCTCAAGGGAACTAATTATCTGATGGAGAGTTTGTTCTATTTGAGGTATCGCTCTTTGTATGAACGCACTTTAGAACAGTTAGAATTCAAGACAAAGCTGGCAGAGTTTCCCCATAACGAGAACATCAGCAGTCTTACATTTCTGTACCTCGCTAGCCATAGAATGAACCTTCATTTTATGAAGGGTAGTTTTAAGCAAGGTCTGGATCGTATACCACACATAGAAGCTGGTATTTTACTACATAAAGATCGATTGGACAAACACCACGTAATGGTCTTGTATTACAAGATTGCCTGCATGTATTTTGGCTCTGGGGAGTTTAAAAAATCCATTGAGTATCTCAAAAAAATCATTGCCAATAAGGACTTGCACATGAGGGAGGATTTAATGTGTTTTTCCAGGTTGTTGAGTTTGATTGCTCATTATGAAGCGGGAATGGATTACCACTTAGAGATTCAGCTTAAGGCGACCTACAAATTTTTGTTGCGAATGAATGACCTTCAGCTGGTGCAAAAAGAAATGATGCGGTTTATGAAGCGTTTGGGGTCTATATTTCCTCAGGATTTGCCCCAAGCATTTCAGGAATTATACGATCGTTTGTCCATACTTGAAAATGATCCAATTGAAAAAAGGGCCTTTCTATACCTCGATGTGCTCTCTTGGTTAGAAAGTCATCTTCAGAAAAGGCCCTTTGCAGAAGTAATTATTGAAAAAGCTAAAAAGGACCGTTAATCACGACTTTTTATCAAATCACCAGATCCAACGATTTTGCTGTCAATTTTTTTGGGATTACCGCGGTAATAGATATCCCCAGATCCTACAATTTTAGCGCTGAGTAATTCACTCACCGAAACCGATACATCAGCTGATCCCGAAATGATTGCTTCTGTGATTTTGGTGGAAAGGTCAAATCCTTTGAAGTCGCCAGATCCGGACAAGTTAATGTTTGAACGGGTAGCAGTACCCCGAGCTGTAATACTACCGGACCCAGAAATAACGGCTATTAATTCGGTGCACTGAAGGTCAACGTTGATGTCACCTGATCCAGAAATGATCACTTCCATACTTGGATCGTGAAGTGTTGTCGTGCTTTCTATCGATCCTGATCCCGAAAGCCTTAATGCATCAATTTGTTTGACGGGTACCCGCAATTGGATACGCTTGCCCCAGCTTGGTTTTAATTGAACGCCTGAACGTGGTCGGATGATTAATTGGCCTGATTTTACCTGTGTTTCCACATAGGTCAACAGGTTTGACTCTCCTTGTAGTTCGATTTTTCCTTCTTCGCCGTTGAAAAGTACTACGTCAAACGAACTGGAAACATTGATCTGGTCATAGGCCGAAGTCTGGCGTGTGGTCGTGGTCTCTTGTCCGTTACCGCGTATGTTTTTTCCCCATTGAGCCCAAGAATAGTGGGTTGAGATGGTGGTCATGATGATGAGTGCGATTAATTTTTTCATAGTGAACTGCTGTTTAATTGAATTGATCCGTAACGCGCGTTGATGATGAGTTGCTTTTTCTCCACAAATTGTTTGAAATACCCTTCAAAGGTAAAGGAATTGGACTTTTCAATCCGCTTGGTGGATTCCAAGTTGGATAAACCTTTTGGGGTAATGTAACTGCCGTATAGCGCTGAGGAGAAGGAGAACAATGGGTCATAAGACAATGAAATATCCGTGTATTGGGCCTCTATGTCAAGCTGACCTTGAGGGCCTGACCATTGGTCGATGTCCAATTGGCCGTATTGCATGTCTACCTCAAGGGAACTATTGAGTTGATCAATCGCGACCTCTGTATAGGAAGTAGTCAGTTTTGAAAAAGACCCTGAAGAGATCAGGTGTTTTACGCGAAGATCACCGTAATCCATAGCTAAGTTAAACTGTCCAATAGTTCCCATTTGCACATCTACATAATCGGTGTTTCCGTGAACTACACTGGCTGAATCGATGTTTAGTTGACCGTAATCCATGTCTACATCAACTTTTTTCACTTGCTTCAACTCAATATCGCTGTAATCCGTATGGAGGTTTAGGTAGTTAGATGATCCAACAACTAGGTTGCTGTAATCGGTATCTATTTGTGCTTGGCTGATGTGTTCAATATGAGAATTATTGGCGTAATCAAGTTCAATGCGGTTGGTTTCACCGGATATTTGCCCAAGGTCAACATTTCCATAGGCGCAAACAATTTTCAGGGCGTTGGTGGAACGCGCCAATTTGATATCTCCGTATTTTTGACTCACCTCCATGATCATCGTTGCGGGTGCGTGTACTACGTAATTGATTTCGTAACTGATGGAATTGTTTTTCCAAAAAGACCAACTCCACTGTGTATTTCCAATACTAGTCACCGCACTTACACGATTTTTAGTCCCGGTGATATCCACAAAAATCTCGTCCAGTTTGTCTTCTATGCTGCTGATTTGGTTTCCCCAAACACGCACCACAACATCAATACTGACTTTGTTGGTTTTGCTCTCCACGACTTCTGTAGAGCCGTATCGATTATCTAACAACAAGAGTGCATTGGGTGCGACATCAAAATTTCTTTGGTAGGTTTTAGTTTTCTCGTATTTGGGGTTATCTTCTGCTCTGGTATGTCCCCAAATAGGTAGTACTGCAAGCAGAAGCAGGCAATTAAATACTAGGTTTTTCATAGGTGTCCGATTGAGTGATTTCATGGGTAGTTTTAAGTGTTTCTAGGAAGATGATTCTTTTTTCAAAATGATCGATGAGCGCTTTGAAAATAAGTACAGGATCACCGCCATGTTCGAAGTCTCGCATGATTTTTTGGTATTCATGGTCGAATTTGCTGAGTTGTTTTAAAGCCATATAACTCAACGGTTCGCTATTAAACGTGGATTGATGGGCATATTCTGGCGACTGAATCGTTTCAATCAGTTGGTTTTCTTGCTCTTGAATAGTCTGGTGCCAGGTTTCCATAGAGGCCAGTTGCTCTTGCTGCACTCCTTGTTCTTGAGATAGCCAGCCAATACTCAAACCTAAAAGCAGACCGATACTCGCCGCCCAAATCCAATTAAATCGCTGACGGTTCACACTCATGTCATGTCCCAACTTTTGAGCCATACGCGCTCTATGTCCTGCTGGTAGTTCCGGGAGTGGTGCATCAGCCCACTCGGTCAGTAATTGCTCTAATGGATCTTCGTGTTTCATAACTTCAATAATTTTCGCATGGTTTCTTTTGCTCGACTTAAACTAGTTCGACTATTGGCTTCGCTGATATTTAGGTAGTTAGCTATTTCAGCGTGTTCTAACCCTTCATAGTAGTACAATTTTACAATCATGGCCTGTTGAACAGGTAATTTAGTCAGTACTAGTTCTACCCGGTTTACAGAGGACTTTATGTGATCCGATTCTTGGTCATCATCAATGTTTATTGATATCTCCTGGTTAGTGGTGAACTCTTCAGGGGGATCTTTCCAAAGAACTCTGTGTTGTTTTTGTTTGAGGCGAATACTTTTGTTGATCACGATTTTTTTTAACCAAGCGCCAAAAGTGACTTCACCCCTAAATTGGTCTAATGAATGAAATGCACTGAGCATTGATTCTTGAACGGCATCCTCCGCCTCGTCCGTTTGTCCAATAATTTTAAAAGCCACCCGATACATGGCTGAAGCATACAGATCATAAAGCGCCATCTGGGCTTTTGGATCAGCAGCTTTACACTGGGTGATTAATTGATCTATACTGGGTTTACTAGGCACAACATTCAATTCAAGACAAAGACACTGTAAATGTACATTTGTTACACAGAATTTTTCTGTGGCATAAGAATTGCCTAATCATTAACGATAAACGGACGTAAAACAAGCTAGAGTGCACGATTCTGGTTAATTGTGAGGTTGACTTTCACTTTTAACGAGGTAAGCCTAGCTCGGACACATGACATTTTGACGCAAATCGCATATGGCAAAAACAAATTTTTTACACATGGACAGTATGTCACTTCAGCATTTAGAGGATGAGGCGGATTTAATTCCCTTGATGACTCCAGAGGATGAAGAAGAAATCAATAATGAACCTTTACCTATTTCATTGCCTATTTTACCTTTGAGGAACACAGTGCTGTTTCCCGGTGTGGTGGTACCCATTACAGCAGGCAGAGATAAGTCCATACAATTGATCAATGAGGCCAACGCGGGAAACAAGGTCATTGGTGTGGTGGCTCAACGAAATCCAGATGTTGAAAACCCAACCCCTGAACATTTGTTTCAAACGGGTACTGTAGCGCGGATACTCAGGGTGTTAAAGATGCCTGATGGAAACACAACCGTCATTATTCAGGGTAAAAAACCCTTTGAAATTGCCCAGTATACCCAAGAGGAGCCCTACTTAAAAGCAGATATTAAATCCACTGGTTGGGTAAAGCCTGAATCAGGGGATCCAGAGTTTTCCGCTATTGTTGAGTCGATAAAAGACTTGGCCTATAAGATTATTAAAAACAACCCCAATCTGCCCAGCGAAGCCTCATTTGCCATAAAAAATATCGAAAGCAACGCTTTTTTGGTTCATTTTGTCAGTGCTAACCTCAGTATAGACGTCGCTCAAAAGCAAGCTTTGCTTGAAATGACCGACCTTAAAGCACGCGCCATGGCCGTGTTGGGTTATATGGATGTGGAACTGCAGAAGCTTCAGTTGAAGAACGATATCCAATCTAAAGTGCGCAACGACCTAGATCAACAGCAGCGAGAGTATTTTCTGCATCAGCAGATGAAAACCATACAGGAGGAGCTGGGCGGGATCTCTTATGAAGAAGAGGTTAACGAGATGGTGGAGCAATCTAAAAACAAATTGTGGGACCAGAAAACTGCCAAACATTTTGAAAAAGAGTTGCAAAAGTTGCAGCGAATGAACCCCCAGGTGGCAGAGTATGGCATTCAAAGAAATTATTTGGAATTAATGCTGGAATTGCCTTGGAATCAGTTTTCCACGGATGTATTTGATCTAAAAAAGGCACAGAAAATTCTTGATCGCGATCATTTCGGTCTAGCAGATGTCAAAAAACGCATCATCGAACACTTAGCGGTGCTCAAATTGCGCAACGACATGAAATCCCCCATTTTGTGTTTGTATGGCCCTCCTGGAGTAGGAAAAACCTCTTTGGGCCGTTCGATTGCCGATGCGTTGGGTCGATCCTATGTGCGGATGTCACTGGGAGGGCTGAGGGATGAGGCTGAAATCCGAGGCCACCGCAAAACCTATATCGGTGCTATGCCCGGACGCATTGTGCAAAACATGAAAAAAGCGGAAACATCTAATCCGGTTTTCGTATTGGATGAAATTGATAAATTATCTCAAGGTTTCCAGGGGGATCCATCTTCTGCGTTATTGGAGGTATTGGACCCAGAACAGAACAATGCTTTTTACGATAATTTCTTGGAACTAGGCTATGACTTGTCTCGGGTATTGTTTGTCGCTACCGCGAACAATTTGTCCAATATACAACCGGCTTTACTGGATCGGATGGAATTAATTCCAGTCAGTGGATACACTCAAGAAGAAAAAGTACACATTGCCAAGAAACACTTGCTGCCCAAGCAATTGAAAGAACACGGGTTAAAGCCATCCGACCTCAAAGTTTCTGCGAGTTCGCTGCAAAAAATTATCGGCGGATACACTCGAGAATCAGGTGTGCGCCAATTGGAAAAGCAAATAGCTAAAGTGGTGCGCCATGCAGCAAAAAGCATAGCTATGGAGGAGTCTTATGAGCTAAATCCAGACCCTCAAACGATAGAATCCATATTGGGGGTGCCCAGAATGGAGCGAGACAGATATGAAAATAACGATATTGCAGGGGTCGTCACTGGGCTTGCATGGACATCAGTAGGGGGGGACATACTGTTTATTGAATCGATACTGTCACCGGGTAAAGGGGCCTTGAACATAACGGGAAATCTGGGTAAAGTGATGAAAGAGTCCGCGACAATTGCTCTTGAGTACATTAAAGCACATGCCGACCAGTGGAACATTCCGCAGGAGGTTTTCGACAAGTACAATATCCACATTCACGTACCCGAGGGAGCAACACCCAAAGATGGGCCAAGCGCCGGTATCACTATGCTCACCTCATTAGTTTCGCTGTTTACCCAGCGAAAAGTAAAAGCTAAACTTGCGATGACGGGTGAGATCACGCTAAGAGGTCGTGTGCTCCCAGTGGGCGGTATTAAAGAAAAAATATTGGCCGCCAAGCGCGCAGACATCAAGGAAATAATCTTGTGTGTAGACAATAAAAAAGACATCGCCGAGATTGAGCCAGAGTACATCAAGGGATTAACCTTTCACTATGTGCGCGAGATGAGCGAAGTCTTAGACATTGCGGTAACCGCTCAAAAGGTAAAGAATTTCAAAAAAATCGTGTAAGTTTAGCTCTATGCCTAAAAAGATCACCATCGCTATTGACGGCTATTCCTCAACCGGAAAGAGTACCATGGCTAAAGCCTTGGCCCAACATCTGGGGTATTTATATGTGGACTCTGGCGCTATGTACCGTGCTGTCACTTGGTGGGCGTTGAACAACGATTGGATTCAAGAGCACTCTATCGATATCGATCAGATGCTGCAGCACTTACCAGAACTTTCCTTAGAGTTAACGACTTCCAGCGAAGGCTTTATGGATGTTTGGGTCAATGGGGAAAAAATCACTGAAGCGATTAGATCTATGGAGGTGGCACAAAGAGTGAGCCAAATAGCTTCTATTGCTGAAATCAGACATTTTTTAGTGGCCAAACAACAACAAATGGGCCAAAAAAAAGGAGTGGTTATGGATGGACGCGATATAGGCACGGTGGTATTTCCCGATGCCGAACTTAAAGTTTTTGTCCAGGCTGATGCCCAAGTTCGAGCCATGAGGCGGTATGATGAATTAAAAGCTAAAGGGCAAATAGTTGATTTTCATGAGATATTGGCCAACGTCAACGATCGAGATCATCAAGACACTCACCGCGCTGTTTCTCCGCTTGTTCAAGCAAAAGAGGCACGTGTTTTAGACAACACCCAGATGGGTCGCGAAGAACAATTAGCGCTGTTAGTAAACTGGGCTGATCAGGCGATCAATCAATAGGGTTAATTCCCCTTATTTTATTTGTAAATCAATCAATTAATCGTATTTTTGCGCTCCTTTTTGGTGATGATCGAGGGCCATCAAGGATAAAAAAAACGATAAAAAACCCTTTCAATGCGGTCTTACCCTCGTAACGTATTGGAATACAAAATCATCTTCAAATGACTGAAGAAAACCAAAATCAAGCTGCTCAAGTAGCTGAGACAAAACAAGATCCACAAGCGTTTTTGGATCAATTTAACTGGGATAAATACGAGCAAGGAATTGAGCGTGTTGATGAGGCTAAACTCAAAGAATTTGAGCAATTAGTATCTAAAAACTTTGTAGACACTGCCGATGAAGAAGTAGTTGTTGGAACTGTTGTTTATTTGACAGAGCGCGAAGCTATTATCGATATCAATGCCAAATCTGAAGGAGTTATTTCCCTTAATGAGTTCCGCTACAATCCAGACCTTAAGGTGGGTGATCAAGTAGAGGTGCTTATTGACATCAGAGAAGATAAGACAGGACAATTGGTATTGTCTCACAGAAAAGCCAGAACGATTAAAGCATGGGATCGTGTGAACAAAGCCCATGACGAAGAGTTAGTGGTTAATGGTTTTGTAAAGTGCAGAACTAAGGGTGGTATGATCGTTGACGTATTTGGAATTGAGGCGTTCTTGCCAGGATCTCAAATCGACGTGAAACCGATCAGAGACTACGATCAATACGTAGGAAAAACTATGGAGTTCAAGGTGGTAAAAATCAACCACGAATTCAAAAACGTAGTGGTATCCCACAAAGCGTTGATCGAAGCAGATATCGAAGAACAGAAAAAAGAAATCATCGGACAACTTGAAAAAGGTCAAGTTCTTGAAGGGGTGGTTAAAAACATCACTTCCTACGGTGTATTTATCGATTTGGGCGGCGTAGATGGATTGATCCACATCACCGACTTATCGTGGAACAGAATCAACCATCCAAACGAGGTGGTAGAATTAGACCAAAAACTCAACGTAGTTATTTTGGATTTTGACGATAACAAGTCAAGAATTCAATTGGGTCTGAAACAATTGGAGAAACACCCATGGGAGGCTTTAAGCGAAACCATCCAAGTAGGTGATACCGTTAAAGGTAAAGTAGTTGTTATCGCTGATTACGGTGCCTTCGTTGAGGTGAGTGATGGTGTTGAAGGATTGGTACACGTATCAGAAATGTCTTGGTCTACCCACTTGAGATCTGCACAAGATTTCGTTAAGGTAGGTGATGAGGTAACCGCTGTTATTTTGACTTTAGACAGAGAAGATCGCAAAATGTCTCTAGGAATTAAGCAGTTGACCCAAGATCCTTGGACGGATATCACTGCTAAATATCCGGTAGGTTCTACCCACAAAGGTATCGTGCGCAACTTCACTAACTTTGGTGTATTCGTTGAGCTAGAAGAGGGTATCGATGGATTAGTGTATATCTCTGATTTGTCTTGGACCAAAAAGATCAAACACCCATCTGAGTTTGTAGCTGTTGGAGATACACTTGAAGTGGTTGTTCTTGAGTTGGATGTTGATGGTCGTAAGTTAAGCTTAGGTCACAAACAAACCACCACTAATCCATGGGATAAGTACGAGGATGACTTTGCTTTAGATACCGTTCACAAAGCTATTATTGCTGAAATCGTTGACAAAGGAGCTACTATCCAGTTCAATGAGGATATCCTTGCTTTTGTTCCACAAAGACATTTGGAGAAAGAAGACGGTTCTAAATTGAATAAAGGTGATGAAGCGGAGTTCAAGATTATTGAATTCAACAAAGACTTCAAACGAGTAGTGGCTAGCCATACTGCCTTGTTCAAGGAAGAAGAAAAACGCGCTGTAAAAGCAGCAGTTAAAAAACAAGCAGCAAAAGCTGATGAGGCTAAGCCTACGATCGGTGATGCTAACGAAGCACTCCAAGCTTTGAAAGATAAAATGGAGGGAAAAGCGTAAGCTTTGCTCGATTCAATGCAAAAGCCTGTCTCTGTGACAGGCTTTTTTTATGGAGTGAAATAAAATGTGTAGTTTTGTCTACCGAGGAACGGCAAGTATTATGGGACAAAAAATCCTTTTATCCGCACAAGAGATTCACATTATCCTGCATCGCTTGGCTTGTCAATTGTTAGAAAATCACCTGCATTTTAAAGACACTGTGCTGATTGGCTTACAGCCACGAGGTACTGCTTTGGCTCAAAGATTGGTCAAAATACTCAAAGAAGATTATCAACAAGAGGTCTCATTGGGTTTTTTAGACATTACTTTTTTTCGCGACGATTTTAGAAGAAGCGATAAAACCCTAACAGCAAACAAGACAGATATTCCCTTTTTAATCGATGATAAGAAGGTGGTCTTAATCGATGATGTGTTGTTTACCGGAAGAAGTATCAGGGCGGCACTCACCGCGTTACAGTCCTTTGGCAGACCGGATAAAATTGAATTGTTAACCTTGATCGATAGACGATTCAGCAGGCATTTGCCGATTCAACCTGAGTATAGAGGTAGACAAGTAGATGTAATTAATCACGAAAAAGTTAAAGTAATGTGGGCGGAAACCGACGGTCAAGACGCCATATACATTGTCAACGAACCATAAGCACATGAGTGAGTTAAGTGTACCACACTTATTGGGAATTAAGTACCTCAAGCCAGCCGATATTCAGCTTATTTTTGAGACGGCGGATCATTTTAAAGAAGTGATTAATCGATCGATTAAAAAAGTGCCCTCATTAAGGGATATCACCATAGCCAATATCTTTTTTGAGAACAGTACCCGTACGCGATTGTCTTTTGAGTTAGCACAAAAAAGACTCTCTGCAGATGTGATCAATTTTTCCGCAGCTCAGTCATCAGTCAAAAAAGGGGAAACCTTAATCGATACCGTAAATAACATCCTGTCTATGAAAGTAGATATGGTGGTGATGCGACACCCTAATCCAGGCGCCGGTATCTTTTTGTCGAAACACATCAAAGCATCCATTGTCAACGCGGGTGACGGCGCACATGAGCATCCTACTCAAGCTTTACTGGATTCATTTTCAATCCGAGAGCGACTTGGTGAAGTAGGAGGCAAGAAAGTAGTTATTGTCGGGGATATTCTCCACTCAAGGGTAGCTTTGTCCAATATTTACGCCCTGCAAATGCAAGGTGCTGAAGTAGCTGTGTGTGGTCCAAAAACACTGATTCCTAAGCATATAGAATCTTTAGGGGTACGGGTGGAGCTCGATTTAGACAAGGCGTTGGCTTGGTGTGATGTGGCCAATATGCTTCGGGTGCAAAACGAACGTATGGACATGAGCTATTTTCCAAATACTAGGGAATACACGATGTTGTACGGCTTGAACAAACAGCGACTTGATCGAGTGAACAAGGAACTAGTGATCATGCACCCCGGTCCGATTAATCGCGGTGTAGAAATCACTTCTGATGTAGCTGATTCTGACCACTCAATTATTTTAAATCAAGTAGAAAATGGTGTAGCCATTCGAATGGCGGTCATTTATTTACTGGCCTCAAAAATTAAATAACCGTGGAAGTTAGTTCATTCAAAGACTCTCTGCTTTGGATCCAAAATGGATCGCTTGAAGCTATGTGGTCCTTTTTGAAGGATCATTGGGATGAAGCGGCTACTTCTGATTTGATTATTCAATTAAGCGATCCTGGAACACCGATTAACGAATTTGTTTCTTGGTCGACCCAACAACGTGCCCGCGGTTTTTCTTTGGTGCTCGCAGGTTCTTTTCTGCACTTTGACGATTTGGAAGCATTGGAGATTAGCGCCGCCCCAACACTTCAAGAAGCCTATGACCTTATTGAAATGGAGCGTATTGAAAGGGATTTAGGGTTTTGAAAGTTACAGTTTTAGGTTGTCATGCAGCTACCCCTAGAACCTTGACCAGTCCTACGGCTCAAGTTATTTCATCGGGTAAGCACGTGATGCTGATCGATTGCGGTGAAGGTACACAAGCACAACTCCGGAGGTATAAAATTCGTTTTCAAGACATCCAACACATTTTTATTTCTCACCTTCACGGGGATCATTTTTTTGGCTTACCTGGTTTGATAGCCACATTTCGATTGCTTGGCCGACATCACGCGTTACATGTATACGGTCCCATAGGGATGAAAGAGGCTGTCATGGGTATGCTCATGGCGGGTCAAACACATATTGATTATCCTTTGTTTTTTCACGAGGTGGATACCCGGACTCCACAGGTTTTGTTTGAAGATCAAGGGTTGGTTGTTCGCTCATTTCCATTGAATCACCGCGTTCCTACGCAAGGATTTTTATTCGAGCAAAAGCCGGGCCTTAGACACATATGCCGATCGATGATTCCTGATCAGTGGCCAAAGTATGCCTACGATTTACTAAAAAGTGGAAGGGATTACATCGATGATCAAGGACAATGCTTTAGTTCCTCTGAATATACCAAACCTGGATTACCCCCTAAGAAGTATGCCTTTTGTAGTGACACTCAATTTGACACTAAAATCATCCCCTATATCCAAGGGGCCAATCTGCTCTACCACGAAAGTACGTTCTTAAATACAGAAAAAGCATTGGCCAAAAAAACAGGACACTCCACAGCTGAACAAGCAGGCATGATAGCCGCTTTGGCGGGTGTAGAAACTTTGATGTTAGGTCATTTCTCCACGAGATATCCCTCTACCGAACCCTTTATCACAGAGGCAAATCTGCATTTTGATCGAGTTGTATGTGCCTATGAGGGTTTGGAGCTTGGCTGTTAAATGGGCTTTTTTTAACACAGCCTTATAACGTACATTTGTACAACAATTTATTTTTGTTCCATGGAAAAAGACCTCGGCCATTACCGAAAATCTTATGAGCAAGGCTCACTTGATGAATCTCAATTGGACGATAACCCCATGGGACTTTTTCACCGTTGGTTTCACCAAGCAGATGAGCATCCTGGAGCACAAGAAACCAATGCGATGAGCTTAAGTACGATCGGGCAAGACGGATTTCCTAAAACCAGGGTAGTGTTGCTTAAAAAGTTCGATGAAAACGGTTTTGTGTTTTACAGTAACTATTTGAGTGAAAAAGGCCTAGCATTGGCCCACAATCCTAAGGTTTGTCTGTCCTTCCACTGGCATGCGTTGGAGCGGCAAGTGATCATCAAGGGAGTGGCTCAAAAAATCGATCCAAATACTTCAGACTTATACTTTGATAGTAGACCCTTAGGCAGCAGGTTGGGTGCTATCGTATCACCTCAGAGTCAAGTGATCAGTAGCCGGGATGTACTCGAGAAAGAGCTTGCCGAACTGGAAAAAAAATATACGCACCAAGATCCAAAAAGACCCGATCATTGGGGGGGATATTTGGTGACACCTCATGAACTAGAATTTTGGCAAGGAAGACCTAATCGACTGCACGACCGGATACGTTATCGGATAATCGACGAAATTGATTGGGTCTACGAACGGCTTGCACCATAATAAATATACTCTATGAGTACAGAAAACAGATATGTCAACAGGGAGCTAAGCTGGCTCAGATTTAACGAACGAGTACTTCAAGAGTGTGCAGATGTCACAGTACCTTTAATTGAGCGTTTGCGTTTTTTGGGTATTTTCTCCAACAATTTGGATGAATTTTTTAAGGTGCGTTATGCCACTGTGAAGCGCATTGTTGACGCTGGAGCAAAACTGATCAATCCACTAGGACTTAGCGATCCAAAGGCCTTGCTCGATGAGATTACTTCGATTGTTATCGATCAACAGCAGCGGTCCTTGGATATTTTAACAGCCATTGAGAAAGAGCTAGAAATCAACGGTATTCATTTGGTTGATGACAAGAATTTGGAGCCTGATCAAGCCAAATTTGTTTCCGAATATTTTGTGCAGCAGGTGAGTAACGTATTGATGACCGTAATTCTGCAAGAAAAAACTCCATTTCCTACACTCAAGGACACGGCAGCGTACTTGGTTGTGGAGATCGTGCTAAATTCAGTGACCAACAGTATGTTGCCCTTGAGGAGAAAACCAGAGGTGCGCTATGCGTTGATCGAAATACCCAAAGAGATCGATCGATTTGTGGTTTTGCCCAATAAACACAACAAGCAGTGCATCATGATGTTGGATGATGTGATCCGGTGTAATTTGGACAAGATTTTCACCATGTTCTCCCACAAAAAACTCAATGCCTACATGATCAAAATCACACGTGATGCTGAACTTGATCTGGACAATGATGTCAGTAAAAGCTTTATTGAAAAGTTGTATTCCGGTGTTGAGCACCGAAAAGTGAGTGATCCTGTTCGATTTGTGTACGACAGAAACATTCCGCAATCCACTTTGAAGTTTATTAAAGCAAAAATGCAAATCGAAAACACGGATAGTGTAATTCCTGGTGGCCGATACCACAACAGAAGGGATTATATGGGCTTTCCGAGTTTAGGTAGGCATGACTTACTCTACGATCGCATTGAGCCTTTGCCTATTAAAGGCCTGGATATGGAAGGAAGTTTGTTTAAACAAATCGCTAAACGAGATTTTCTTCAATATACCCCGTACCACACCTTTTCCTACATCACGCGTTTGCTAAAGGAAGCCGCATTAGATCCACAAGTTCAGAGTATTCACATCACTGTATATCGTTTATCTCGAAACTCACAAGTAGCCGCAGCATTGGTCAATGCCGCCCGAAATGGAAAAAAAGTTACTGTGGTGCTCGAACTCCAGGCGCGCTTTGACGAACAAGCCAATATTGAGTATGCGGAACAACTTCAAACAGAAGGAATTAAACTAGTGTTCGGAGTGCGCGGACTGAAAGTGCACAGTAAAATATGTGTCATTGAACGATTGGAACAACAGAAAATTGTCCGTTACGGGTTCGTCAGTACAGGTAATTTTAATGAGTCAACAGCTAAAATTTATACGGACTACACTTTATTTACGGCGCACAGACCGATCCTTAAGGAATTGTCCAAGGTTTTTGATTTTATTCAAACTCCTTACATGGTTCAAAAGTACAAGCACTTGATTGTTTCGCCTCATTACACCAGAGTTCGGTTCGAAAAATTAATCGATCAGGAAATAGCATCAGCAAAGGCTGGTAAACCAGCCTACATCAAAATAAAAATGAACAGTTTTACTTCCTATTACATGGTAGATAAACTGTATGAAGCCAGCCGAGCTGGTGTTCAAATTCAATTAATTGTTCGGGGTATTTGTTGTTTGATTCCAGGTGTTCCCGGAATGAGCGAGCACATAGAGGCTATAAGTATCGTGGATAAGTTTTTAGAACACCCCCGAGTATTTATTTTCGGAAACGAAGGCAATCCGCTTGTATATATTTCCTCTGCAGATTGGATGACCAGAAACATTGAAAACAGAGTAGAAGTTGGGTGCCCGATTTATGACCCACACGTGAAACAAGAGTTGATCGATACGTTTGAAATATCGTGGAGCGATAATGTGAAAGGCCGTTTACTTGTCGATACCCAACAAAGCCCGTACCGAAATAATGGAGCTGCACCGGTAAGATCCCAGTATGCCCTGTATGAATACTATCAAAAAAAATTATCTGAATCTAATTGAGCTCTAAGTCAAGCGTGGATTTAAAGAAGTCCAGGTGAGGGTTTTTAGCCCTTAATTTTTCATATTTCTCTTCAGGTGTGTAGGCATATTTTTCCATCAATGCCTCTTTTACATCCACTCTTAATTGAATTCCGTAGTGATTCAATTTTTCTTTGAGAAAATCAAGCAATGGTCCAGAAGCTCGCTCGACTTCTTTTTTCATCGTGTCGTTAGGGAGTTCAATCTGTAGTACATGCCCGTCGATCAATTTAGGATCATCTGAGTATAGTGAAGAGGACAGTATCTTTTGGCCAGTTTGGGCTAGATGTTCCGCATATTCACGCCAATAGTTAATTAATAACTCTTGGCTAAATGCATCTTGTGGCCCTTCTTTTTTGGTAGCTAGTTCAGCTTTTTGAGCTGCTTTTCGTTCTTTTTGAGATTTGATACTCGACAGGGAGAATGCCGAAACTTCACCGCTCGGCCAATCTTTCTTGATTGTCAATGAAGCAGCGACTTCAGAAGAAATACCATCTTGTGTGTCCTTAACTTCCTGGATTTGAGAAACATTGGAGGCCACAATTAGTTCAGGTTGTGGGTCAATTCTATCCGGAGTAGGTTCCACGTTTACCGTGGGTTTTTCCGAAGTAGGTTGGCGGTTTTTAAACAGTGCTGCAGGGAGTATACCTATCCGTTCGTCGAGGTCATTTTTTTTTTCTCCCTGGTGTAGGGAGGCAATTTTCATCAAACAAAGTTCTACCGAGAGTCGTTTGTTGTTGGCTGCTTTGTATTGAAAATCACATTGTTGGGCTAGATCGATGGCTGTGCGCAAAATATCTGCGTCACTTAGTGCCGCTTGCTCCATCATTTTGGCTTTAGCGTGATCACTCATTTCCAATAAAACACCGGTCTGGCTATAAAGCGCCATCATTAGGTCTCTGAAATGAGCGGCCAATCCAGCAATAAAGTATTGTGCGTCAAAACCTTTGGCAAGCACTTGATCAAGTTCTAAAAGCACTTCAGGAATAGCTCCTTTCCATAAAGATTCAGTGATCTTTAAATAGGTAGCATAGTCCAATACGTTCAAGTGTTCAGCGACCATTTCTTTGGTCATGTTGACCCCGGCAAAACTGACCATTCTATCAAAAATGGACAAAGCATCACGCATCGCTCCATCCGCTTTGAGCGCAATTAGATGTAACGCGTCTTCATCGGCATTGATTTCCTGTTGCTTGGCGATATACTTGAGATAATTAACTGTATCAGTGACTGTAATGCGCTTAAAATCAAATATTTGGCATCTGGAAAGTATGGTGGGTATTATCTTGTGCTTCTCCGTAGTTGCTAGAATGAATACCGCGTGTTTGGGGGGTTCTTCCAGCGTTTTTAAAAAGGCATTAAATGCACTTGAGGACAACATATGAACCTCATCGATAATGTATACCTTGAACTTTCCTTGTTGTGGGGGAATACGTACCTGATCGATTAGATTTCTGATGTCGTCGACAGAGTTATTTGATGCGGCGTCTAGTTCAAAAATATTAAAAGCAAAGTCCTCACTTGGGTGATCGCTATCAGCTTCATTAATCCTTTTAGCGAGTATACGAGCACAGGTAGTTTTTCCTACTCCTCTAGGTCCACAAAATAACAAGGCTTGTGCCAGATGGTTTTGAGCGATAGCGTTTTCCAGAGTTTGGGTAATAGACTGTTGTCCCACTACATCTTCAAACGTTTGGGGTCTGTATTTTCGCGCTGATACCAGAAATGGCTCCATAGAGCAAATATAGAAAATACCTTAGCTGTGCTCTAAATGCGGGTAGCAGATAAATAGGTTACTTATCAACAATGTCGTGTCAAATATGCCTATTTTTGCACCGCAGGCCACCTTATCGCTCCTTAGGGAGAGGAAAGTCCGGGCACCACAGTGTAGTATAGCGGGTAACGCCCGTCCGTCGAAAGGCGAGGACAAGTGCAACAGAAAGGATGTACAGGTAATGCTGTAGTGAAATCAGGTAAACTCTATACGGTGCAACGCCATGTATACCAACGTTTGAGGGCTACACGTTCGAGTTGGAGGGTAGGCGGATAGAACCTTAGAGCAATTTAAGGTCTAGATCAATGATAAGGCGTCTTTGGATGTACAGAACCCGGCTTACGGCCTGCTTTTTTTATTCTTTTTCTTGCTCAAGAGCAAAAAAACCAAACACACTACTCCCATAAGTTCTCGCATCCACAAAGTGGGGTAAGTGACTTAGGTTTTTATGTTTTTCGTACTCCAGTACAAATAGACCTCCAGGCACGAGTAACTCCCGTTCAAAGATCACAGCGTGCAATTCTGTCAACAAATCGGCAGAGTGAGCATAGGGTGGATCAGCAAAAATAAACCTAAATTTTTGAGGGGTTTTGGTCAGGTATTCTATCACATCAGCTCTAACAGCACTGATATTCATGTCTAGTTCTCTAGCGGTCTTTTGTATAAACTGGACACAACCAGGGAATGAATCAACAGCTGTTGTATTAGGACAACCTCTAGAAGCTAATTCATAACTGATATTTCCCGTCCCCGCGTATAAATCAAGGGCGGTGGTATCCTGAAGATAAAGTTGATTGGCCAGTCGATTAAACAACGCTTCCTTGGCCATATCAGTCGTAGGTCGAACAGGTAGGTTTTTTGGGGCTGTTATTCTTCTTCCTTTGTGTTTTCCGGAAACAATTCTCAAAATAATGCAGTTAATGTAAGTGGATCGATACCTTTTGGGTCAAGGTGCTCGGCAAATTGGTAGGCATGTTCCACCGTACAATTATTTATTTCACCCAAATGATCAATCATGCGCAACCAATATGGATGTGCTTCATTGAGCGCACCAGAGGCGATAAATTGGGTTTTATGGATGTCCAACTGAATTTGCTCCCCCACAAAAAGAAGATAATACATGAAGTCTTCCTCAGTAAATGCCTTAAACACATTGACCAGGAGTAATTTTTTACCTTGAAATACCATAATCGTCATCAATTGACCTTGGAGGTGAATCAGTAGGGTAGATTCACTGTTGTCCAACAAACCAGGTCGAAGTGTTTTAAATAAAAGTTCTGTATGATGGTGGTATTCAAACGATCCGAATCGATCAAAAATCAAGTTGTTGGCATTGGCAAATGGGACATAGACTACCTGAATATCCCATGGTTGGATAAGGTCGTGACTCAAGGTGTCATTGGCCAATAAAGCAGTGTTGTATTTGACGTAACTATTGAGGTATTGTGGGTCAAACAGAGATTGAGGTACTACGCCAAATAAATGATTGGTGTGTACCACTTGTATGGCTTGGTAGGTATACTTGTCGATTTGGTGATCTCCAATGAATTGACTGAGCTTAATCCCTAAGTCCTGGGTGTCAATTTCCCAACCAAAATCTAGGTGTTCATATCGGGTAACCTCTTGATGATAGGGGTCAAGGGTACAAAAAGAAAGTCCATTCAAACTCAATTGAATGGACAGTTTCAAATCAAGATGTTCCTTGCTTTCGATAACCTAGTTATTTTTCTTTTTGTCATAGATTGGAGGCCAGTTTCCACTAGTGCTCACATCGTCTAATGAACCAACTTTAATAGCAGTTCCATTGATTTGCTCTACGCTAAGGGCTGCATTTTCTTTGGCTACTAAATCTTCAGGTTGGTCGTAAAGAACCACATTTTTTTCAACAGAAACCAAGAATACAGGAGCGCGATATCCTCCTTTTTCAATGACTTTGGCCTCTAATTTAAATTCCTCTCCGTTTTGTCCAAAAGGAACTTTCATCATGTTTTTGTATCGATCAGATCCTCTAAACAATGAATCCTTTACAGGTACAGTTCCTAGTGTATCGACAATGCGCACCTCTTTCAAAACAGAAATTCCGTAGGCTTTATCGAAAGCTGTATAAGAGGAATCTCTTTGTTGAGTAATTGTATAATTTCCAGTTTCTACAAACGCAATTAATGATTTGAAATCAGAAGCGTATTTGTTGTTGACTGTTTTGTAGGCTTCTTGAGCATTGCGAATGTCTTTAAGCGTATTGATAACAGCGGAAAAGCGTTCTTGTTTCACCTTCTCGAACTCGATGGGTGCATTTACCGAAAGATAAATCTGGTAAGAAAAGAAGATGGCAAGCGCCCAAAGTAAGAGTTTTAATGCGGTTTTCATTCGTGTGGTCGTTATTTTTTACGTTAAGTGATGAAAACAAAACTACAATTTTTTTTTAATCACAAATGGATTTGGGCCACAAAAATCCTCATTATATTTGGGGGCTATGCCAACGTTAACCTCTTCGGATTTTTACAGAAAATTCAACGAATTTTTTCCATTTACTCCCACAGCACCACAGTCAAAAGCCCTTAAAGGTATCGCTGATTTCGTGTCGGATTTAACCAGTCCAGGAGTGTTTGTTCTCAAAGGGTATGCGGGTACGGGAAAGACTACTTTATTGTCGGGTTTGGTCGAAGTGTTGAATCAGGCCGGCATTAAGGTGGTGTTGATGGCACCTACCGGTAGGGCAGCTAAGGTCATGTCGCTCAAGGCTGGTGTTGCAGCCAATACGATCCACAAAAAAATTTATTATCCTAAGAAACAATCGAACGGCAGTATGCAGTTCACATTGGCTCCTAACAAGCATACCAATACGCTTTTTGTGGTCGACGAGGCTTCGATGATCTCCACGCAAAGCGCTGATGGTTCACTCTTTCAAAATGGGTCTCTTTTGGATGATTTAATGCAATTTGTCGCTCAAGGCAAATCATGCAAGTTGATGTTGGTAGGGGACCACGCTCAATTACCTCCTGTAGGTCAGGTTTTAAGCCCAGCACTGGATACAGAAGTGATCGAGCGTTTTGGTTTCGGTTCGGTGAATGAGGTGCTTTTAGACCAAGTGGTCAGGCAAGCGGCCCTTTCTGGAATATTGAGTAATGCCACAACGCTTAGAGCGGCCATAGCTGATGAACTAAATGCATCATTTGTGTTTGATTTGGCAGGAAAAAAAGATGTAGTTCGGTTGATCGAAGGCCAAGAAATTTTAGAGGCTATAGAAGAAGCCTACAGCCAATCAGGTCCAGACCATGTTTGTTTTATTGTACAAGCCAACAAGAGAGCCAATCTATACAATCAAAGTATTCGCAGTCGTATACTATTTCACGAACACGATTTGTGTGCTGGCGATCAGTTGATGGTAGTTAAAAATAATTACTTCTGGCTACCAGCATCTTCCGAAGCAGGTTTTATTGCCAATGGAGACATCATTTCTATACTCCAGATCTACAGCTTCAAGGAACTTTATGGATTTAAGTTTGCTGAAGTAAAAGTACAGATGATCGATTATCCCAATCAACCTCCGTTTGATACGGTATTGCTGTTGGATGTGTTGGATCTTCCAGGTCCAGCCCTTCCTTATGAACTAGCCAATCAATTATACCAAGAAGTACAAAAAGATTACGCAGATACAGCGAGCAGTTATCGAAGGCTGCTCCAAATTAAAAACAATCCCTTTTTCAACGCGCTCCAGGTTAAGTTCTCGTATGCAATAACTTGTCACAAAGCGCAAGGGGGACAATGGGATACGGTGTTCATCGAACAGCCTTATTTGCCGGATGGTTTCACAGTTGAATCGATGAGGTGGTTGTATACAGCCATGACACGGGCCAAGAAAAAGCTGTATTTGATCGGTTTTGACAAAACATTTTTCGATTAAATCAAAAGTATATATTTGCCTTATGATCTCTATGGCCCTCATTCCTGCACGATATGCATCAACTCGTTTACCCGCCAAACTCATGCTCGATTTGGGAGGAGCTCCTGTAATTGTACGCACGTATCAAGCGGTGATGGCTACGGGTTTATTTGATGAGGTATACGTGGTGACCGATCACTCCGACATTGCAAAATCGATAGAATCGGTGGGGGGTAAGGTTTTGATCAGCACCCAATCTTATGACTGCGGGAGCGATCGGATTGCCGCTGCAGCAGAGTCCCTTGAGGCAGACATCATCCTCAATGTACAAGGAGATGAACCATTCATTGACCGTGAAAGCTTAGCTGCTTTGCTCGATGTTTTCCAAAAAGATACCGCCTCACAAATTGATGTAGCCTCGTTGATGTTTGTTATTGATCAACCTCAGGAGATCAACAACCCAAATCACGTGAAAGTCATAGTCGATCATAACAATCATGCCCTTTATTTTTCCAGAGCACCGATCCCCTATGTGCGTGAAGCAGATGATCGCGCTGTGTATTACCAACATAAAGGGGTTTATGCATTTAGAAAAAGTGCGCTGTGTGCATTTCCTGGGTGGACTATGGGTCCTTTGGAAAAAGCCGAAAAAATTGAAGCTATTCGTTTTTTGGAGTCCGGGAGGAAAATTAAGATGGTGGAAACTAAGATCTCTAGTATTGGTATCGACACCCAACAGGACATTGAAAAAGCAAGAGCACTATGGGCATTGACTTAAGTCACATAACAGCCATTGGTTTTGACGCAGATGACACTCTCTGGGTCAATGAAACCTATTTCAGGAAGACGGAGGAGGCTTTTGGCTTGCTGTTGTCCGGGTATGAAACGCCTAATCAAATAGACCAGCTTCTGTTTTTGAAGGAGATGGAAAACTTGCCTAAATATGGCTATGGTATCAAAGGATTTGTATTGTCAATGATTGAGTGTGCTTTGGAAGTATCGCAAGGCAAGATTTCCCCCGGCCACATCCATCAAATACTTCAATGGGGAAAGGACATGATTGATCACCCCGTAGAACTTTTGCCTGGAGTGCCAGAAGTATTGGAAAAGCTTTCCAAAACTCATCGGTTATTGGTATTGACAAAAGGTGATTTATTGGATCAGGAGCGCAAGCTGGAGCGTTCAGGCCTAGATCCATTTTTCCATCACGTGGAAGTGCTCAGCGACAAACAGCCCAGCAACTACAAACGATTATTAGATCATTTGGAAATTGATCCAAAAAACTTTTTGATGGTAGGTAATTCCATTAAATCAGATATTTTACCTGTGCTGCAAATCGGTGCACAAGCGGTCCATATCCCTTTTCATACCACTTGGCAACACGAAATGGTCAGTCCCAGTGCAGATGATACTTTTATCACCTTGGATCAGATGTTGGATTTACTCACTTTAATCAAGTAGTTATGCGATCCATCAGCCGTTTTATCCTGTTGACTTTATTGGGCTGGCGCATCAAAGGAACCTTTGAGCCCATAGATCAATGTGTGGTTATTGCGGCGCCACATACCAGTAATTGGGATTTTCCCCTGGGGCTATTGACGCGTAAAATCATTGGCTTGGAAATTAATTACATCGGTAAAAAGAGTTTGTTTAAACCTCTTTGGGGTTGGTTTTTTCGCTGGACTGGTGGAGCCCCCGTGGAACGCGAAAAAAATTCCGATGCTGTGGCTGCCATTGTTTCCTTATTTCAAAAGAAAAAAGTATTTAGATTGGCGTTGGCTCCAGAGGGAACTCGGAAAAAAGTGGAGCGATGGAGGACTGGGTTTTACCACATTGCCCTGGGGGCTCATGTCCCTTTGTTGATGATTGCCATGGACTATGCCAAAAAAGAAGTCCGCATCAGTCAACCACTTTGGTTAGTGAGTGATCCTGATGCGGACTTTGCAAAAATTGAAGCGTTTTTTAAAGGTGCACAAGGAAAAATTCCTGCCTACACCTCTTTAAATATCCAATAGCTATTCAGATTCTTCCATGGTGTGGTACACGTTTTGAACGTCGTCATCTTCTTCAATGCGTTCTAATAGTTTTTCAACGTCAGCCATCTGTTCCTCAGTTAATTTTTTAGTGACTTGAGGAATGCGTTCAAAGCCTGAAGAAAGTATGGTAAATCCTCTTGATTCCAATTCTTTTTGCAAGGTTCCGAATTGTTCAAATGGAGCGTAAATCACAATGCCATCTTCATCTAAAAACACTTCTTCGCATCCGAAATCAATCAGGTCTAATTCGAGTTCTTCCACATCTAAACCGTCAGCCTGTATTCTAAAGTTACAGGTGTGGTCAAACATAAATTCTACGGATCCTGAGGTTCCAAGGCTGCCATTGCATTTATTGAAGTATGATCGAATATTGGCGACAGTTCTTGTGTTGTTGTCTGTGGCTGTCTCAATCAGAATAGCAATTCCATGAGGAGCATATCCTTCAAACAACACCTCTTTATAATCTCCTTGTGATTTATCGCTCGCTTTTTTTATGGCTCGTTCCACATTCTCTTTCGGCATGTTTACCGATTTCGCATTCTGGATAACCGCTCTTAATCGGCTGTTGCTGTCCGGATCTGGTCCTCCTTCTTTGACAGCCATAACGATGTCTTTGCCTATTCTGGTGAATGCTTTGGACATTGCCGCCCAACGCTTCATTTTTCTAGCCTTTCTAAATTCAAACGCTCTTCCCATAATTGTGTGATGTAATAGGGGGTAAAATTAAGTATTTTTCAGTGCTTATGCAGCTCCACCAGGAATAGAAACGCAGTGTTCAATGCGTTCGGCCAAAGCAAAATCATTTAATGTGACCGCCTTTACGCTAGGTGTTTGAATGCTGACCAATAGGGTGTTAAATGTATTTGTCCACTTGGGGTAATGCCCCATTTTTTCACATTCAAAAGCTATCCGAGTCATCGCAGAGAATGCTTCTTTAAAATCGGCAAACTGAAAACTACTCATCAGGCAGTTTTCTTTATGTCCCCAGTGTGGTAAGTGCTTTAGGTTTTCCTGTATTTCTTGTTCTGTAAGTGCTTTCATTGGGGTAATTTATGCTTTATAAAAGGGTAGTTTAACGATTTCGGCAGGTATTTGTTTGTCTCGGATACGCACAAAGATTTTTGTTCCCAGGGTGCAATAAGCTCGGTCCAGGTAACCCATACCGATACCTTCTGATAGACTAGGGGACATGGTTCCTGAAGTTACCACACCAATGGCCTGACCAGCTTGATTTTCTAGGATATAGTCATGTCGAGGAATTCCGCGATCCAATAATTTAAACCCAACTAGTTTTCGCTCACTGCCGGCTTCTTTTTCTGCGCGTAATGTTTCGCTGTTGATAAATGGTTTAGTGAATTTGGTGATCCATCCTAATCCAGCACTGATCGGAGAGGTGTGGTCATTGATGTCGTTTCCGTACAAACAATAGCCCATTTCTAATCTAAGTGTATCTCTAGCAGCCAAGCCTACGGGTTGGATGCCTAATGAAGAACCAGAGTGCAATACAGCATCCCATAATGCCGCGGCCTCATTTTTGTGCACATACAATTCAAATCCTCCAGCGCCAGTGTATCCAGTAGCTGAAATCAGTATGTTGTCAATTCCAGCTAAAGTCCCCTGTGTAAAGTGGTAGTAGGGGATTTCATCCAGAGATACTTGGGTCAGCGGTTGAAGCGTTTGTGCGGCCAAGGGCCCTTGAACGGCTAAAAGTGCATAATCGTCCGATAAATTGTTGAGTAAAGCCCCAAATGATTTGTTCTCCTTTTCGAGGTGAGCAAAATCCTTATCTATGTTGGAGGCGTTGACCACCAAAAAATAGTCATCCTCAGCGATTTGGTAGATTATTAGGTCATCCACAATCCCTCCGGTATGGTTAGGAAAACAACTGTATTGTGCTTTACCTGGCTTGAGTTGTTCTAAATCGTTGGAAGTTGTCCACTGAAGTAATGCTTTAGCTTGAGGTCCTTTAACAGTAAACTGCCCCATGTGAGACACATCGAATACACCCACTTGTTGTCGCACACACTGGTGTTCTACATTAATGCCCGCGTAGGAAACCGGCATTTCAAATCCTGCAAAAGGCACCATTTTGGCCCCCAATGCAAGGTGTTTATCATAAAGAGGAGTTCTTTTCATCGAGCTAAATATTTGCCCAAAAATAAGGTATTCCCCAAGAATTTTAAGATTTACTAAGTGCTTAATTAATGTTTTTGCATTAATACCTCTTTCAATTCATCATAGTTTTTGATGACGGTAGATTTTTTTTCTGAATGCATTAAACGCTGTAATCCTTCAGGAAGTTCTGGGGAGAATCCCAAGGCTTCAGTAACTACCTCCGTAAACTTAATCGGATGAGCGGTTTCTAAAAACACGCCAAAGTAATTCGGGTTTTTCTGAAGATAGCGCTCAAGTCCCAGATAGCCAATAGCTCCATGTGGGTCAGCTATATAACGGTATTGATTGTAAATCCGTTGCATAGCGTCCATTGTCTGGTCATCTGTAAAAGAAAAACTGCTGACATGGTTTCTTAATGTGTTGAGGTCGTTGTTGTGCAAGGCTTCAATGCGGATCCAATTGCTGGGATGGGCCACATCCATGGCATTAGATCGCGTCGCGACGGATGTTCTGTCGGTCCAAATCCCAGTGTGTAGAAAATCGGGAACTGTTTTGTTGCTGTTCGTCGCTGCGATAAAGTGTGCCACGTCAAGGCCTAGTTTTTGGGCCACAAAACCAGCACATAAATTGCCAAAGTTTCCGGAGGGAACACTGATTACCCATGGGTGATCCGTGGACTTTTTTTGTTGTAAGGCTACAAAATAATACAGCATCTGAGGTAGCCAACGCGCTACGTTAATCGAGTTAGCTGAGGTTAATTTGCGCGTAGATCGGACTTGTTGATCGACAAATGCAGTTTTCACCATTTCTTGACAATCATCAAATGAACCGAGCACTTCGATAGCTTTTATATTTTGACCTAGCGCGGTAAGTTGTTTTTCCTGTAAGGGGCTTACTTTACCACTGGGGTAGAGGATGACCACTTCAACGCCGGATACGCCCAAAAACCCATCAGCTACCGCACCGCCAGTATCTCCTGAAGTCGCTACTAAGACCGTTGTTTTTTCACCGTATTGTGCAGAAAAATACCCCAAACAACGCGCCATAAATCGGGCGCCAACATCTTTAAAAGCCAGTGTTGGTCCATGAAATAATTCTAATACGCCTATATGGTCATCTAACCGTACTACGGGAAGGTCAAAGTCTATGGCTGAAAACGCGATCTCAGCGAGTGTGTCTTTATCTATATCGTTTCCGACAAAATGTTTCATCACTTCAAATCCCAACTCCTTTTTTTCCATGGTGGCATATGAGGACCAAAAAGATTTACCCAACACGGGTAAATGATCCGGGAAATATAGACCCCGGTCAGGGGCAATACCTGTAGTGGCTGCTTCTTTAAAACTAGCGGTAAGTTTTGGGTTACTCAGACTTTTATAGATCATAACGGAGCAGTTAAGCGTGAATCATTTTAATCCCTTGAGTATTGATTTTGGCGCAGTGTACGTCAAAATCAATACCCCATTGTCGGTAGTTTTTGTCTATAGCTTGGGCTATCGATTGCGCTAGGTCTTTACCTTGTGCTAGCGCAAATACGGATGGACCAGACCCTGAAATTCCCGCTCCCAATGCACCGGAGTCCAGCATGGTTTTTTTAAGCTCTTCAAAGCCAGGGATGAGCAGCGATCTAATAGGTTCTACAACCACGTCGACCAATGATCTGGAGATTAATCCGTAGTCATTCGTATATAATCCAGCGATCAATCCACCTAAATTTCCCCATTGGGTAGTTGCTTGGCGCAAGCTTAATTGTGTTTTTAAGATACTGCGCGCATCTTGTGTTTTAATTTCAATTTGCGGATGAAGCACGACAGCATACAGATCTTCGGGGCAGGGTAGTGCCACTATATCCAATGGTTCATAGGAACGAATCAATGTAAATCCTCCAAAAATACCAGGGGCCACATTATCTGCATGAGCCACTCCACTCGCAAGTTTTTCTCCTTCCATGGCAAACGACACCAATTCAATGGGGGAAAACGGTCTGTTCAATAACTCATTTAATCCCCAAACGGCCCCTGAAGCGCTGGCTGCACTGGATCCGATTCCACTTCCCGCCTTGATTTTTTTTTCAATCACCAGACTAAATCCAGGTGGATCACCCCCTTGGGATCTATAGGTATTTAGCAGACTGAGCCCAGCAACACCTGCCGTGTTTTTAGCTATATCCAAAGGAAGGTCCGCACCTTTGATCTCGCTGATTCGCCAACCAGGTTCCTCGGTTACTTCAAAATGCATGACATCACCAACCTCATCCAGAGCAACACCCAATACATCAAAACCACATGAGATATTGGCGATGGTACCTGGTGAAAATAAACTTAACTTTTTCATCTATTCTTGTTTAGCAGCACGTATAATATCAGCAAAAATACCCGATGCGGTAACTGCTGCGCCCGCACCAGCACCTTGAATAACCATAGGGCTTGTCGGATAACGCGCAGAATACAAGAGCACTATATTGTCACTGCCCGGCAAGTGATAAAATGGGTGGTCTTTAGGGATTACTTCAACACCCACACTAGCCTTTTGTCCATCGAGAAGTGCCGTATATTTAAGTTTGGCCCCTTGATCTTGGGCGATTTGCCACAATTGTTGCATGTTGGTTTCATCTTCAATCAGTTGCGCATAAAGATCCTGATTGTTTTGTGTGGCCAAAGCTTCAGGAGATAGAAAAGAGTTGTTTTGGATGTCACTCATTTCTAATTGAAGTCCAGCTTCCCGAGCCAATATCAATATTTTACGCATGACATCAACTCCGCTTAGATCTATTTTAGGATCTGGCTCGGTATACCCTTTTTCTTGGGCTTGCCCGACCACTGAGGCAAAATCCTCCCCTTGATAGTGGTGAAAAATAAAATTCAGGCTTCCTGACAAAACGGCTTGTATTCGATGTATTCTGTCTCCTGAGGCCACCATATTTTTTATGGTGTCAATAATAGGCAGACCTGCGCCGACATTGGTTTCGTATAAAAAAGAAGCTTGGTATTTTCGACAGAGTTCTTGTAATTGCTGGTAATAATCAAAGGAGGCGGAGCAAGCTATTTTGTTACAGGTGACTACAGAAATGCTGTGGGAGAGGTATATGGGGTAGGAGCTAGCTACTTCAGCGTTGGCTGTATTGTCTACAAAAATTGAGTTTCTGAGGTTTAGGCGTTTAACCGCCTCAGCAAAACCATCTAGAGAACTAACGCTCCCTTGAGCAAGTAAGGAAGGCCATTGAGATAAATCAACTCCAGACTCATCGAAATACATGGTTTTTGAATTGGCGATACCCACTACCCGTACCTGAAGCTGCAGATGATTTTGTAGGTAATCGCATTGACTTTCCAATTGCGCCAACAATTGACTCCCTACAGTTCCCACCCCCATGATGAATAAATTGACTTGTTTGGTCTGGGCTTCAAAAAAAGTTTCATGAAGTGCATTAATCGCTTTGGGTACATCCTTTTCAGCGATTACGGCTGAAATATTTCGTTCTGATGACCCTTGGGCGATGACGCGGATATTGACATTATTTCTTCCCAACGTTTGAAACATCTTCCCGCTGAGTCCTTGGTGGCTTCTCATTTGGTCCCCAACTAAGGCCAATATTGCCATGTCCCTCTCAGGTTTAAGTGCGTTAATCATACCCTGTTTTATCTCGTAACTAAACGCCTCATTGACCACATCAACAGCCTTTTGAGCGTCTACAGAGGCAATAGCAATAGTTATTGAGTGCTCGGAGGAAGCTTGGGTAATCAATACCACATTGATCTGTGCTTGCGAAAGCACAGAAAAAAACTTTTGAGAAATGCCAGGAATTCCTACCATGCCAGGTCCCTCCAGTGAAACTAATGCCATGTGGGGAATATGGCTTATGCCGCGGACTGTTTTTTCTTTGTTACCTCCAGTCGAACTGATTAAGGTCCCTGGGTCTTCTGGGGCAAATGTGTTTTTGATACGCAAAGGTATCCCAACGGCCATGGCAGGCTGAATGGTTGGCGGATAGAGTACTTTAGCCCCAAAATGCGAAAGCTCCATAGCTTCCTCGTAGGAAATTTCCTCAATGGGTTTGGCGGATTTTACCCATTGTGGGTGTGCGGTAAACATTCCGCTCACATCCGTGTAAATCAACAATTCGCGTGCACTTGTACCCGCAGCAACCAAAGAAGCTGAGTAGTCTGAACCGCCTCTTCCCAAGGTAGTTGTGTGGCCCGAGGCGTCTGCCCCAATAAACCCTCCCATGATTTGAACTTGATGGCCTGAAGCGGCTGCTTGTTGTAGAGCACTGTACGTGGTTGTTGTGTCTACTTGGGCTTTGCCATGTTGACTGTTGGTGCGGATCAATAAACGCGCATCCCAATAAGCTAAATCAATACCTAAACTCTGCAGGTAAGCGGCTATAATTTCACTGGACAACAACTCTCCATAGGCCAAAACTTGATCACTGAGTCTCGGTGTCGTTTCGCCTATAAGGTAAGCGCCCTCTAAAAGTGCGTCCAATTGATTAATACTTTGTTTCACACGGCTGATGACACCGCTTTGTATCGATACAGGAATTAGGGATTTTACCGCATCAAGGTGGGTTTTTTCTATTTGATTGATGAGTGTTTGGTAGGTGGCTTCTCTATTTGAAGCGCTGTTTAGCGCATTCACCAATAAATCAGTGATCCCGCCCATGGCTGAAACTACCACAGTGATGCGCTCTTTTTGAGCGTATGATTGAATGATCTGTGCGACTTGACGTATTGCAGACTCGTGGGCTACTGAACTGCCGCCGAATTTAAGAACCAACATGTTGATAGTGGATAAAGATGAGTAAATAGTAAAGTAAGGTCCGAGGAAAATATAGCGTTACCCCCAAGGGGTAGTCATCGGAGCTGTAGTACCTGTTGTCAAGGTATTTGTAGTAAAAGTAAAAACGCCAGAAAAAGCCATAACACAAAAGTATATGGCCCAAATGTACTTAAAATCACTCTGGAGTACCTTGACTAGCTGTTTTTTTGTGAATATGAAAAAAACCGCTATCAAAAGTTAGACAACCCACAATGCTAAGGGTTGAAAATCAATAATTAAGTATTTACACAGTGGTCGTCCCTTTTTCAATACGCACGCTTAATTCTCCATCACCTTCTTGCCAATCAAGTGCTATAGCATCACCTTGGGCCATTTGGGAGAGAATGATTTGCTCTGCCAAAACATCTTCGACATACTTTTGAATGGCGCGTTTTAAAGGTCTGGCACCATACTGAGGATCAAATCCTTTTTCTGCGATAAAGCTCTTAGCAGCCTCGCTAAGTTTTATTTGGTACCCTAGGGATTCAATGCGATCAATTAGCTTAACTAATTCGATATCTATAATTTTTTCAATGTCTTTTTTCTCCAAACTATTGAAAACTACTACATCGTCAATTCTGTTTAGGAATTCTGGAGCAAAAGCTTTTTTCAAGGCATTTTCAATGACCCCTTTAGCATGATCTCCTGATTGTGCCATCTTGGCGGCCGTACCAAATCCTACTCCCAATCCAAAATCTTTTAGTTGACGAGATCCGATATTGGACGTCATAATAATGATGGTATTTCTAAAATCAATCTTTCTACCTAAGCTATCCGTCAAATAACCATCGTCGAGGACTTGAAGCAGCATGTTGAAAACATCTGGGTGAGCTTTTTCTACCTCGTCCAACAAGACTACGGCATATGGCTTTCTGCGAACTTTTTCGGTTAGTTGACCGCCTTCTTCATAGCCTACATAACCCGGAGGTGATCCCACAAGTCTAGATATAGCAAATTTTTCCATATACTCACTCATATCAATCCGAATTAATGAATCCTCAGAATCAAATAATTCTCTGGCCAGAACCTTAGCTAATTGGGTTTTTCCTACACCAGTTTGACCCAAGAATATAAAGGATCCGATGGGTTTGTTGGGGTCCTTTAAGCCTGCTCTGTTGCGCTGAATAGCCTTGGCCACCTTAACAACCGCGTCTGGTTGTCCAATGACTTTGGATTGAATCAGTTGGGGAAGCTCTGCCAGTTTAGCGCTTTCTGCTTGTGCTACTCGAGTTACGGGGATGCCGCTCATCATAGAAACTACGTTGGCCACGTGTTCCTCAGTAACGGTTTCCCGGTGTAGTTTGGCATTTTCTTCCCACCTTTCTTGGGCAATAGCTAGTTCTTTTTCGATCTTTTTTTCGTCGTCTCTTAGTTTGGCAGCCTCCTCGTATTTTTGTTTTTTGACTACAGCATTTTTCTCTTCGCGAACAGCTTCGAGTTGTTTCTCCAAGTCGATTACCTCTTTGGGAACATGCATGTTATTGATGTGCACTCTTGACCCTGCCTCATCCAAGGCGTCTATAGCTTTGTCGGGTAAAAACCGATCACTCATGTATCGTGTGGTTAATTGAACACAAGCGAGTATAGCTTCCGGCGTGTAGGTAACCTGGTGGTGGTCTTCGTACTTGGATTTGATATTGTGGAGAATCTCAATAGTTTCCTCTTCAGTAGTTGGTTCTATAATTACTTTTTGGAAACGACGCTCCAAGGCTCCATCTTTTTCAATGTATTGACGGTATTCATCCAGGGTTGTAGCGCCAATACATTGAATTTCACCTCTAGCTAGAGCGGGTTTAAACATATTCGATGCGTCAAGACTTCCTGTGGCCCCACCAGCACCAACAATGGTGTGGATTTCATCGATAAACAAGATGATATCATCATTTTTTTCGACTTCATTCATTACCGCCTTCATGCGTTCTTCAAATTGACCGCGGTATTTTGTGCCAGCTACGAGTGAGGCTAGATCCAACGTAACCACTCTTTTGTTGTAGAGTACACGGGATACTTTTTTCTGAACGATTCGCAGTGCAAGTCCTTCAGCAATGGCGCTTTTTCCTACTCCTGGTTCTCCGATCAGCAAGGGATTGTTTTTTTTGCGTCTACTCAATATTTGGGAGACGCGTTCAATCTCTTTAATGCGACCAACTACCGGATCTAACTTGTTTTCCTCAGCCATTTTGGTGAGGTCTTTTCCAAAATTGTCGAGTACAGGGGTTTTGGACTTAGATGTTGATTTTGCCGTTGCAGAGGCGTTTCCGCTCTGTGGATTCTCTTTTTCTGGATCGTCTGCATCGGAATCAAAAGAGGCATTAGGTTCGTCAGCATAGTCGCTGTCGTTAGTGATCATCGACTTAAATTGTTCTTTAACTCCTTCGTAGTCAACCAACAATTTGTTAAGTAGTTTGGTAGTTGGATCGTTTTCATTCCTCAGGATACACAATAATAAATGAGCTGTATTTATCGAATTGCTCTGAAAGAGTTTGGCTTCGAGAAATGTTGTCTTCAGGGCGCGTTCTGCTTGACGAGTCAAGTGAAGATTTCTTTGATCTTGTCGGATGATTTGGGCGCTTTCCACGGGTGGGTTGAGGGTTTCAATCCGTTTTCTGAGTTGCTCTAGATCTACGGCCAATGCCTCAAGTATTGAAATTGCTTTACCATTGCCATCTCTGAGTAGTCCCAGCATCAAGTGTTCAGTCCCAATAAAATCGTGACCCAATCTGAGTGCTTCTTCTTTGCTGTAGGCAATGACGTCTTTGACCCTTGGTGAAAAATTATCGTCCATAATCAGGTATTATTGGGATAAAATTAAACATATTCAATCACTTTTACAGCAAGGATAGTGCCTAAGTTGTGCACATTGGGTAGGGGCTGACAAATCTTCAGCCTTAGCGACTGAGTGGTTCGGCGCATGACTCTTTATATTTCTGTTGATAAATTCTACAATAAATCAAGCCATGAGCGGCTCTATACCCTGGGATTTGTGTATATTGGCCTGATCATTTTTGGAGTGATAAAATGTGCTTATTGATATGGCAGAAGGAGAAAAATTAATACCGATTAACATTGATGATGAGATGAAATCAGCCTACATCGACTACTCGATGTCTGTTATTGTCTCAAGAGCACTTCCCGATGTACGGGATGGGCTAAAACCAGTTCACCGTCGAGTACTGTTTGGTATGCATGAATTGGGAGTTCGTTCAAACACCGCTTACAAAAAATCCGCTAGAATTGTCGGGGAAGTACTTGGTAAGTATCACCCACACGGGGATAGTTCGGTCTATGACACCATGGTGCGTATGGCTCAGGAATGGAGCTTGCGTTATATGTTGGTAGACGGTCAAGGTAACTTTGGCTCCGTAGACGGAGATAGCCCAGCAGCCATGCGATATACAGAAGCGCGTATGCGCCGTATAGCCGAGGATATGTTGGCAGATATCGATAAAGATACGGTAGATCACCAACTCAACTTTGACGATTCTTTGAAGGAACCCAAAGTGTTGCCCACGCGTATTCCAAACCTGTTGGTTAATGGCGCGTCTGGTATCGCTGTTGGTATGGCGACCAATATGCCCCCACACAACCTGTCTGAGGTAGTGGACGGTATTCACGCTTATATCGATAACAACGATATTGAAATCGAGGATATTATTACCCACATCAAAGCACCAGATTTTCCGACAGGAGGAATTATTTATGGGTATGATGGCGTAAAAGAAGCATTCAAAACAGGTAGGGGAAGGGTTGTTGTACGCGCCAAGGCAGAGATGGAAGAAGTCCATGGAAGAGAGTGCATCATTGTTACCGAAATTCCTTACCAAGTGAACAAGGCCGATCTGATTAAAAAGATCGCCGACATGGTCAACGAAAAGAAAATCGAGGGAATCTCTACAATTCGCGATGAATCTGACCGTAAGGGTATGCGTATTGTTTTTGTGCTCAAAAAGGACGCGGTACCCAACATAGTTTTAAACACTCTGTATAAGTTTTCTGCGTTACAGTCTTCGTTTAGTGTCAACAACATCGCATTGGTCAATGGACGACCTGAGATGTTGAACATCAAAGACATGATCGTTCATTTTGTAGACCACAGACATGAGGTTGTGGTGCGCAGATCTGAATTTGAACTCAGAAAAGCAGAGGAACGCGCTCATATTTTGGAGGGGCTGATCATAGCTTCCGACAATATAGATGAAGTCATCAAAATCATCCGCGCAGCGAGCAATCCAGATGACGCACGGGCTGCATTGATGGAGCGATTTAAATTATCCGAGGCTCAGTCGAAAGCTATCGTTGAAATGCGTTTGCGTCAACTAACAGGTCTTGAGCAAGATAAATTGCGCGCTGAGTATGAAGAAGTGATCAAGACGATTGCAGACCTCAAGGATATATTGGCCCGCAAGGAACGCAGAATGCAAATCATCAAGGAGGAGCTGCAAGAGGTTAAAGATCGTTTTGGTGATGCTCGAAGATCTGAAATCAACTATGCAGGTGGTGATTTAAGTATGGAGGACATGATTCCGGATGAGCAAGTGGTCATCACTATTTCACATGCCGGATATATCAAGAGAACACCGCTTTCTGAATACAAAACCCAAAATAGGGGTGGGGTAGGCCAAAAAGCGTCTTCCACCAGAAACGAAGATTTCTTAGAGCATTTATTTGTGGGTACCAACCACCAATACATGTTGTTCTTCACCCAATCCGGTAAATGTTTCTGGATGCGCGTGTTTGAAATCCCAGAAGGTAGCAGAACATCTAAAGGTCGAGCAATACAAAATTTGATCAACATCACTCCGGACGATAAGGTAAAAGCATTTATCTGTACACAAGACTTAAAGGACCCGGATTATGTCAACAGTCATTATGTAATGATGGCTACCCGTCAAGGTATTGTGAAGAAAACTTCTTTAGAGTCCTACTCAAGACCACGGGTTAATGGGATCAATGCCATCACCGTCAGGGATGGGGATGAGTTGATCGAAGCTAAGTTGACCACTGGAAGCAGTCAGGTGTTGATCGGATTGCGTTCAGGTAAAGCGATTAGATTTGAAGAGAGTAAAACCAGACCGATGGGAAGAAATGCCTCCGGTGTACGCGGGGTTACTTTGGCTGACGATCAAGATGAGGTAATCGGTATGGTCACGGTGAACAATTTTGATGAAGATATTTTGGTGGTATCCGAAAAGGGTTACGGTAAACGCTCAAGTATAGAGGATTATCGAATCACTAATCGAGGAGGAAAAGGGGTGAAAACCATTTCGATCACGGAAAAAACAGGCTATTTGGTAGCGATCAAAAATGTGGATGATACCGATGATTTGATGATTATCAACAAGTCGGGAATAGCTATTCGCCTGAATGTAGATGATTTACGAGTTATGGGGCGTGCTACTCAAGGAGTTCGTCTGATCAATATCAGGGATAACGATTCTATCGCAGCGGTGGCCAAAGTGGTCCGCGAGGAAGAAGTGGATGCTGCTGATGTCAATGAAATTGAAGTGACTCCAGATATGGGGCACTCCGATGATGCACAATAAACTAAAAAAACAACAACTGACAATTTATGAAAAAGAGTTTTTTAATGCTGGCAGCACTAGGGGTATCTACCTTGGCTTTCGCACAAAAAGAAGAAATTAAAACAGCGCAAAAAGCCTTGAAAGCTGGAGATGCGGCAACGGCGATCTCTACCCTGGAAGGAGCATCAAGCACTGTAGCTTCAACGGATCCAAAAACCGCGTTGACCTTCTATCAAACATTGGCCGATGCGTATTACGCTAAAGCTAAATCAGATGACCAAGGGAATTTTGATGCCGCGATTGAAGCCTATAACAAATTGGCTGAGACGGATAAGGCTTCTGGAAAGCCTAAATTGACCGAGGCTATCGCTGAAAAAATGGCGATGATTTCAGTGGATTTAGTCAATGCTGCAGTAAAAGACAACGAGGCAGGTAATTATGCTGTTTCTGCGGGTAAGCTGTACAAAAGTTACACCTTGAGCCCTAAAGATACCATCTACCTTTACTACGCGGCTAGTGCGGCTGTGAGTGGAACGGATTACGATGCGGCCTTGAAGTATTACCACATACTTAAGGACATCAACTACGATGGTTCTGAAACCCGTTACTCTGCCCGTGATAAAGAAACAGGTGAGCGTGTGGATATGCCGCAATCACAACGTGATTTAATGGTAAAAGCAGGTACCTACGACGAGCCTAAAGATGAAAAAACACCTTCTAAGAGAAGTGAAATCATCAAAAACATCGCTTTGATTTACACCCAACAAGGGAATGATGATTTGGCGATGAATGCTTACGTTGAGGCGCGTAAAAACAATCCAGAAGATGTTTCTTTAATTCTAAACCACGCTAACCTTTATTTTAAGCTCGGTGATAAAGAAACGTTTAAATCACTGATGAATGAGGCCATTGAGCTGGATCCTAATAACGCCGATCTTCACTACAATATCGGAGTGATCAGCATGGAACAGAACGATATGGAGGCTGCCCGTGCTGCTTATCAAAAAGCGATTGACATTGATCCATACTACATCAATGCCTACTTAAACCTATCAACTGCCTACGTAAACGAAGGTAACGGTCTGATTGAGCAAATGAACAGCATCCGCGGTTCTTCAGCCAAAGAGATCGCTAAGTACGATGCATTGAAAGAACAAAAAGATGGTTTCTTCAAAAAAGGAGCAGATGTTCTTGAGGCTGCTTTAAAGGTAAATGTCGGTGATAGAGACTTGATGGAGCAATTAAAAAACATCTATGGCGCGTTGGGTGATTTTGTCAATTTCAAAAGACTTCAAGAAGCTCTAGAACAATAGTATAGCACTATCTAAAGGTAAAAACCCCGCTCGACGCGGGGTTTTTTTATGGTCGTTCTATTTGTTTGATGACCCTTAAAGAATGCGTGTATTGCCGCAATTGTGGGTTAAATATCCCCGTGTGGTCGATTCGATCAATACGCACTTTTCCGTACACATGCACCACATGATGATCGGGCAGCATGATACCTACATGATCGATCACCCCTTCTTTGTTATCGCAAAATACAAGGTCACCAGGCTCGCTTTCTTCGATAAAACTCAACGCAACGCCCTGAGTTGATTGTTCTAAGGGAGTTCTTTTCAGGTGAATGCCTGCTAGTCGATAGGCCATTTGAGTTAAGGCACCAGCATCGATTCCCCAGGGGGTACGACCGCCAAAAATTTCAGGAGCGTGTACATATTTTAACGCATTGTCGACAACAGAGGATTCCTTGGGTGGTAGTTTGTTTATGGAAGGAGTAGGGTCACCACACAGCGAAGCGTGTTCGGCTATTGATCCCAAAACTATCGGCAATAACGTCCCGTCTGATTTATGTATTGAGCTGATTAAATCAGTAACAAAATTTATGGAGGTTATTTGAGGTAGATTGTTGCTTTCGGGTAGGGGGTAGTGTTGTTTCACTGATATCCAACCGATAGATCCATCCAACCCGTGTTTGATTTTGACCCAATGCTTCCTCAACTCAACAACATGATACCATTCGCCGTAGAGCATTTGGTTGACCAAAGGTGCAGGGGATTCACATAAACTATATACAGGGAGTACGCTTTGCGTGCAAATTCCAATCATCCTATAATGTAGCGTTTTCAATAATCAAGGCACTGGCGCCTCCTCCACCATTGCAGATGCCTGCTGCTCCCCATCGATCTTGGCGATTGATCAGCTGATGAATCAAAGTGGTGGCAATTCTAGCTCCTGAACAACCGAGTGGATGGCCTAGCGCAACCGCTCCTCCAACAGTATTTACTTTGTTGTGGTCTATGCCCAGTAACTTGTTGTTAGCTAACGCAACCACAGAAAAGGCCTCGTTGATTTCAAAAAGATCTATTTGATCCAAGGTAATTCCCGCTTTTTTTGCCGCCAATGGGATCGCTTTAGAAGGAGCAATGGTAAACTGTTCAGGGGCCAGTGCAGCATCTGCGTAACCCCTTATGTAAGCCAGTGGCTTTAGGTTCAGTTCCCTAGCTTTCTGCTCGCTCATGAGCACCAAAGCAGCGGCTCCATCGTTGATGGTGGAGGCATTGGCCGCCGTGACTGATCCATCCGAGGTAAAAGCAGGTCTTAATCCAGCCATTTTATCAGGAACTATTTTAGTGAACTCTTCATCTCGATCAACGGTATTGGTCTGCCCCTTAGGGCCATGGACAACTACAGGTGATACTTCATGGTCAAATAAACCTTTATCCCAAGCTTGTTGCGCTCTGAGGTATGAGTTCAGGGCGTATGCGTCTTGCTCTTCTCTGGAAATATCGTGGTCTAGCGCGCATTGATCGGCAAATACACCCATGGGTTTTAACGCATAGGCATCTTGTAGCCCATCAATTTGAATCGCATCCAATAAATTTAATGTGCCAAATTTTGTGCCGTTGCGCATGGGGGCTAGGTGAGGTGCCAGGCTCATGGATTCCATTCCTGCTGCGACGACAATCGATCGATCACCTAATTGAATGGATTGGGCAGCCAAAAGAATGGCTTTGAGTCCAGAGGCACATACTTTATTGATCGCTGTGCAAGGTGTATTTGGGGAAATTCCCGCACCCAGTGCTGCTTGTCGTGCCGGAGCTTGGCCTGTACCAGCTTGTAGTACATGGCCTACATAAACTTCCTCTACCAACTCAGGAGAAAGGGCGATTTTATCTAATGCGGCTCGTATGGCAGTGCTGCCTAAAGATGTGGCTGTACAGGTACTCAATGCACCCAGGAAACTTCCGATGGGTGTGCGTTGGGCGGACACAATAACTACTGAGTGCATAGGCAAAGTTTGGAGCCTCTAAATTAACAAATATTCCCCAAAAGGGGAGATCTGGATCAAAGGATTGAGGTTCACGCCTTATTTGCTATTTTTGACCTGAACTTAAGCTTATGAAAAATCGTTTTGACCTGGTGTATCGCCACCAATCCACCCTTTTTAAGGGATTGCTGTATGCCGCGAGTATTGCCGTTATTGTATTTTTCTTTCCCAAGGGCGGACAGTTCAAATATGAATTCCAGCAAGGAAAGCCTTGGCAACACCAAACACTGTATGCACCCATAGATTTCGATGTGCTGAAAACTCAAGAGGAACGGGCGCAGGAAATGCAGATGATCAGTGCCCAGCAACCTCCTTATTTTGTACTTGATCCAGAAGCTGCTCCACTGATTAAATCCAAAACCCTAGCCTGGTTGCAAGCCGAGAATTTACTTCAGGACAGTACAGTGATTTTCTCCACCATCGATGAGTTATACGAAAAGGGAATAGTCAAACAAACGGATGTGCCTGAAGGCGTTGGTTTTATCTGGGTCTTAGAGGGTCAAGTGGCCACTAAAAAAGAGGTGGATCGACTATATACCCCTCAATCCGCTGTTGCTTGGATCAGTGAACATTTATCCTCCGCGGTTTCCCCATCCACTTTTGAGGCTTTAAGTCGATCTGGAATGGTGGCAGACATGATCCAACCGAATTATTTATTGGATCAAGATATCACCCAAAAAGCATTGGACCAAGCTATAGAATCTTTGAGTTCCACCAATGGTTTTGTGCAAAAGGGAACACTGGTTATTGCTAAAGGAGAGGTTGTTGATGCCGAGAGTTTTCGGTTACTTGACTCATTGAGACAACACTTTTCTGCCACTATCTGGAATAAAAACAACGCTGTTTTTATTCTTTTAGGTTATGTCGTTCTGGTGGCTATGGTTTTGTTGATGATGTTTCTTTTTATCAAAAAATACCGCCCCAAGATTTATAGAGACAATACACAAGTCACCTTTGTGTTTTTTAATATGATTGCCATGGTAGTGGCCACCTCCTTGGTGGTTCAATACAATGCGGATTACCTTTTCGTCGTTCCATTGAGCGTATTGCCCCTAATCCTAAAGACTTTTTTTGATGCTCGATTGGGATTGTTTAGTCATGTGTTGACTGTGTTGATCTTAGGCTTTGTGGTACCCAACAGCTTTGAGTATATCTTCTTGCAAATCATGGCTGGGGTAGTGACGATACTCTCCGTAACCGCATTGTACAAACGCGCCAATCTGTTTATTTCTGTAGGGCAAATCACCTTGGTATACATGATCGGCTATCTCTCTTTTCACATGATTCAAGAAGGCAGTTGGACCAATATTGAGTGGATCACTTTTGGGTATTTTGCCCTGAATGGAATGATCACGTTATTTGTTCAGCCGTTGATCTACGCTTATGAGAAGTTATTTGGATTGGTGTCCGAAGTTTCTTTATTGGAATTGTCAGATACCAACTCAGCCTTATTGAAAGAACTATCCATTAAAGCTCCTGGAACATTTCATCACTCGTTACAAGTGGCCAACTTAGCTGAGGCTGCCGCCAATGAAGTGGGGGCCAACGCTATGTTGGTTCGCGTAGGTGCTCTATACCACGATTTGGGGAAAATGAATAATCCGAGTTACTTTACCGAAAATCAAAAATCCTCGGTAAATCCTCACGATGAAATCAGTGCCCGCGAGTCTGCCCAAATCATCATTGAACACGTTACTGATGGTATAGAAATTGCCAAGAAAAATAAATTACCTGATCGATTGATCGATTTTATCCGAACTCACCACGGTACTTCACAGGTGTATTATTTCTATAAAAAAGCCCTGGAACGCGACGCTCAAGTGGACATCCAGCATTTTACGTACCCTGGCCCTTTACCTTTTTCCAAGGAAACAGCCATTTTGATGATGGCGGATGCTGTTGAGGCGGCTTCAAAGAGTTTAAAAAACCCGACATACGAAGAAATAGACTCCTTTGTAGAACGCATCATACAGACACAAGTAGAAGGAGATCAGTTTATCAATGCCAATATCACGTTTAAAGAGATTATCGCGGTCAAGAAAGTGCTTAAGGCTAAATTGACCAATGTCTATCACCTGAGGGTGGCCTATCCGATATAATACTGCTCCGCTCGCTGATCCTCCAAAGCTCCGCTTTGAAAACACGAAACCCACGCTTTCAAATCCAAACAAGCTTGATTTGACGCGTGGGTTTCGTTTTTATTCGTGATCGCGAAAGGATTCGAACCTTTGACCGTCTGCTTAGAAGGCAGATGCTCTATCCAGCTAATTCGCTGTTAAACAGCTCATTATACAGTAAAACAAAGTTTAACTGTCTGAGCACAATCTATGAACACAATTAATTACCCTAAAGTGGGTACTACTGATGACCAAAGAGTATTCATTTTCTTTTACCTGAATAACAAACGATACCGACTATTTAACGGAAAAAGAATAGGTCTAAATCTTGAGCCTAATTCTTTCCCTGTTCAATTAAGGATTCCGCAAGCGAAGTTACTTGCTGCTGAGGTTTATAAACACATTACATCTGGTAGGGTATTTAAGGAGTATAGAGCTGATGGCCTAGTATCAGGCGAATACTCTGATGTTGAGCTGTTGGAACAGGCATTGCAGATGAAGCTTTCTGCTGACTACACTAAAAAATACAAAGAAGAGTTGAGGTTCTCATATGAACTACTTATGAAGAACGTTGTTGGACCCGTCATAAAAAAGGATGAGGTTATCAAAACAATGGGCTACTACAAAAACAGAAGTTCATACAACTCACTCAGGAAGAATCTTAACGCATTGTTTAATCAGGCAGTTGCAATTGGCTTGAAGCATAACCCAATTCAGGAAGTTAAACGCTTAAGAGGTAAAGCCAACCTCAACAAGCCGTTTAACAATATCTCTGAGGTGCTAGAAGAAATAAAGGCCTATAACGAATCTTTATACCTATGTTGCCTTCTTACTTATGGTTGTCTGTTAAGGCCACACAGGGAGGTTAGAGAGCTTAAATGGGGTGACTTCTCAAATGACCTGTCATTCATCAATTTATCT
>JALQVG010000049.1 GCA_023260435.1 Flavobacteriaceae bacterium
GGATTGATACTGACCAACATCACCCACCGCACCTGGTCCGTACCCTCGATAGGCAAAGCAAACAAGTCTGGGCATTCCCAAACACCTCCGTGGGCCCCTAGTTCATGGCCAAAAGTGCTTTGCTGAGTCCAGTCGATCAAATTCTTTGAACCCCAGATCTGTACGTGATCTCCAGCAACCAAAAGCATGGTCCAAGCTTGCGTCAAGTCGTTCCAAAACACCTTGGGGTCCCTGAAATCACGGATGCTGTTTGGGTTTTTAATCACCGGATTCCGGTCGTATTTGGTCCAGGTCTGACCGTTGTCCAAGCTGTAGGCCAATCCCTGAGTTTGAAAATCGTTAAACCCTTCCTTCTCGCGTTCAGCTTTATGGTAAGTGAACAAGGCTACCATGGGTGGGTTTTCCAAGGTGCCTAACCCGCTGGTGTTTTGGGTATCTACGACCGCAGAACCGGAAAAGATATAGCCGTGTTGGTCGGGAAACAAGGCGACGGGTTGGTGGGTCCAAGAAACCAAATCAGTCGAGGTGGCGTGTCCCCAATGCATGGGACCCCAAACGATATCCTCTGGGTAGTACTGATAGAATAAATGATAAACTCCTTGGTGATAAACCAAACCATTGGGGTCATTCATCCAATGCGCCTCTGGGGAGAAATGCAGTTGTGGGCGATAGGACTCATGGTAAGCAGTAGGTTCCCCTGGGGGTGTTGCTTCTTTTTTATTTTGACAAGCTGCTGCGGCCAATAGGGCGCAAGTCAACGCTGCGGTGCGAAATACTCGAGTCACGATACAATCATTTTGTGCTAAAATAGTACTTTTTGGACAGGTCATCGACCCTTTGCGATTTATGACAGCTGAGGCGCTTTTTGTTAAATACTTGAACTAGCGGGATACCGCCTGGATATTTTGTTACATTTGTACCCATGAAAGTCCAAGCACTTTTAGCATCTTTAGCCCAGGGGTCCTTTTCGTATAGGACAACCCCAAGGTTGCCACGCCCGTAAGGGTGTGTCTTTTTATGGAATTAGGTGCGTCCAATTCCCCCCTCGAACTCAAAATCCTTTTTTACTTATTTCACTAAACACCATGTTGTGCTATGCGCATCCTTGTTGCTGATCGTACTCATTTTAAATACGCATCTATCATTTGCGACACCATCGAAGAATCTGCGAAAATCAGAGGAACAGGTATCGCCAAACGCACCCCTGAATACATTCAAAAGAAAATGGAAAATGGGAATGCGATTATCGCCCTGCGCGGAGATGAATTTGCCGGTTTCTGTTACATAGAAGTATGGGGACACGAAAAATTTGTCGCCAATTCAGGACTCATTGTACACCCTGATTATAGAGGCACTGGATTAGCGAAAAGAATCAAACAGGCTGCATTTGACCTCTCCAGAAAGAAATTTCCCGAAGCCAAACTTTTTGGCATCACGACAGGACTTGCCGTGATGAAGATCAACTATGCACTGGGCTATAAACCGGTGACCTTTTCTGAATTGACCGATGATCCAGAATTCTGGAACGGTTGTAAAACGTGCAAGAACTTTGACATCCTGACCCGTACGGAACGCAAAATGTGTTTGTGTACCGGTATGCTCTATGATCCCCTGGTAAAAAAACCGGGGTTGAAAGAGCGCATATTCAATCCAAAAGCATTTCAACGCTTGAAACAAATCAAGGAAAAACTATTGCTAAAAGCCCAAAAAAAATGAAAAAACTAGTACTCGCCTATTCAGGAGGACTCGACACCTCTTATTGCGCTAAAAGCCTTTCACAAGCAGGATATGAAGTCCATGCGGTCACGGTCAATACAGGAGGATTTTCTGAGCAAGAAATCGCTGAAATAGAACGCAAAGCACTGGCTATGGGGGTGCATAGTTACACCGCCATCGACTCGGTGCGCCGCTTTTACACCAAAGTAGTGCGATACTTGATATTCGGCAATGTGCTTAAAAACAACACCTACCCATTATCGGTCAGTGCTGAACGCGTGGTTCAAGCCTTGGAAATCGTCCAATACGCCCAAAAAATTGGGGCTACCCACATCGCCCATGGATCTACCGGGGCGGGTAATGACCAGGTCCGATTTGATTTGATTTTCCGAATCATCGCTCCGGAAATGAAGTTGATTACCCCCATCCGGGATGAAGCTTTAAGTCGGGAAACTGAAATCGCTTATTTACAAGCTCAAGGTGTTGAAGGACAATGGGAAAAAGCCAAATACTCCATCAATAAAGGGCTTTGGGGCACCTCCGTAGGTGGGGTGGAAACCTTGACTTCGGAAAGACCCCTACCCGAACACGCCTACCCGACCCAACAGACCGAAAACACCCCGCGTACTTTACGCCTTGGTTTTAAATCAGGAGAACTTGTATCGATCGACGGGCGCGTAGACGCGCCACAGGTACTCATTCAAGACCTGGAGAAAATAGCGGGTCCTTATGGCATCGGTCGAGACATCCATGTGGGGGACACCATCATCGGCATCAAGGGCCGAGTTGGATTTGAAGCAGCCGCTGCCTTGTTGACCATTAAAGCCCACCACCTACTCGAAAAACACACCCTCAGTAAGTGGCAACAATTCCAAAAAGAACAAATAGGTAATTTTTATGGGATGCTCCTGCACGAAGGCCAATACCTGGATCCTGTTATGCGCAACCTGGAGGCTTTTCTAATCGATAGTCAAAAGGCGGTGGAAGGCACGGTCATCGTCACCCTACACCCCTACCGATTTACCTTGGACGGGGTTGATTCTCCTAACGACCTCATGCGTTCGTCATTCGGATCTTACGGTGAAGAAAACAAGGCATGGACGGCAGAAGACGCCAAAGGATTTATTGCCATCAGCGCCAACGCCGGAATGATTTACAACTCGATACATCCATACCATGATTAAAGCAGGCATCATCGGCGCTACAGGGTATACTGGAGGAGAGCTTGTACGCATCCTCAGCCAGCACCCAGCCGTCACCATTGATTTTTTGTATTCAACTACTCGAGCGGGTCGCCCAGTCCACAGCGCCCATCCTGATCTGTTAGGGATGGTGAATATGACCCTGACGGACCGAGTTAATCCCGAAGTCGATGTGGTCTTTTTGTGTTTGGGACACGGGGCTTCAGCGACTTTTTTAACCGAACATCCCTTTAGCGCTCACACGAAAATCATCGACTTAAGCACGGACTTTAGGGCCCAAAAAGACGCCTCATTTGCCGGAAGAAACTTTGTCTACGGACTGTGCGAAACCCAAAAGAAAGCGATTGAAGGAGCTGATGCTGTGGCCAATCCCGGCTGTTTCGCCACGGCCATCCAGTTGGCTCTAGCTCCACTCGCTGCTCATGGATACTTGCAGCAAGCAGTTCATATCAACGCAACCACCGGAAGCACCGGTGCAGGTGCTGCCCTGTCGGAATCTACCCATTTTAGCTGGCGCAACAATTCGATGTCTTGGTATAAAGCCTTTGAACACCAGCACTTAGGAGAAATTGGCGAGCAATTAAGCGGGCTTCAAAAAACCAATCCAAAACTCTATTTTTTACCTCAGAGAGGGAATTTTGCCCGCGGAATTTGGGCCACTGCCTACACTTCTTATACTGGGACGCTAAACCAGGCCAAGCAACTCTTTGACGATTTCTATGCCGATGCTCCGTTTACACACCGATCAGAGGATCCAATTCACCTAAAAACCGTAGTAAACACCAACTTCTGCCACCTGCACCTACACCTTTTTGAAGATCAGCTGCTGATCACCTCAGCGATTGACAACCTGCTTAAAGGGGCCTCAGGCCAAGCCGTACAAAACATGAACCTCATCTTTGGATGGGAAGAAAACCTAGGGTTGTTACTCAAACCCTCCGCATTTTAACGCTTATGAAAATCGCCATCATCGGAACGGGAAATCTGGGAAAAGCGCTCGCGCGCGGCATCCTCAACACCAACGGAGCCACCTCCATGGTGCTGACCAAAAGACATACCTCCAGTATCCAAGAATTTGAATCCTACGGGAATGTGACCATAACGACCGATAATCGGTTGGCCGTTCAACAATCGGATATCCTGATCTTTGCCGTACAACCCAGCCAACTCAAAACCATCCTGACTGAAGTCAACGATCTTCTAGAAGAACGGCATGTGGTCATTTCCACAGCTGCAGGGTGCAGCATCGCCTTTATCGAGGAAATAGTGGGGCCTGATCGGTACTTGATTCGGGCCATGCCCAATACCGCTCTATCCGTGGGCAGTTCGATGACCTGCATCTGCAGCAATCCAAAAGGAGAAAAAAGAGTAGCGTTGGCTCAAGCCATTTTTGAACGCATGGGACATTCGATGGTGATTCACGAGGAACTGATGCAAGCAGCTACCGTGGTTTGTGCCAGCGGGATTGCTTTTTGGATGCGCCTGATCAGAGCCACCACCCAATCCGCCATTCAGTTGGGATTTGAAGCCCGCGAAGCCCAAGAACTCGCCGTCTATACCTGTCGCGGAGCTGCTGACCTACTGGTCAAATCCAACTCCCACCCAGAAGCGGAAATAGACAAGGTGACCACCCCAAAAGGGTGCACCATCGCAGGGCTCAACGAGATGGAACACCAGGGCATGAGTTCTGCATTGATACAAGGCATGCAACGCTCATTCGAAAAAATAAGTAACATTACTCGAGAACAATTATGAAGCCATTTGACGTTTATCCACTGTACGACATCACCCCCGTAAAGGCAGAGGGATCTGTGGTCTGGGATGACAAAGGCACCCCATACCTAGACCTATACGGAGGGCACGCGGTAATCTCCATCGGACATACCCACCCGCATTACGTGGCCCGAATCAAGGAACAACTCGACCGCATGGCCTTTTACAGCAATGCAGTGCAAAACCCCTTACAACAAGCACTCGCTGAAAAACTGGGCGCGCTCTCAGGATTGGAAGATTACCAACTGTTTTTGTGCAACTCAGGCGCAGAGGCCAACGAGAACGCCCTCAAAGTAGCCTCCATGGTCACTGGAAAAGCTGAAGTGATCGCCTTCACACACAGCTTCCACGGGCGCACCTCAGCTGTGGTAGCGGTGACGGACAATCCAAAAATTGTAGCACCCCTCAACGCACAACACCAAGTGCATTTTGTTGATTTTGGCGATCACAAGCGACTTGAGGAATTACTGGCTACCGGAAAAATCGCTGCCGTGATTGTAGAACCTATCCAAGGTGTGGGTGGATTGGATATGCCTTCTGCTGAGTTTTTGCAACAGATTTCGGCCGCTTGTAAAGCGCATGGAGCGATGATGATCGCAGACGAGGTTCAGTCAGGTTACGGGCGTTCCGGTCGATTTTTTGCCTTCCAGCACGCCGACATTAGCCCAGACATCGTCTCCGTAGCCAAAGGTATGGGCAATGGATTTCCGATTGGGGGTATACTAATCGCCCCACACATCGAAGCGAGCTATGGAATGTTGGGGACCACCTTTGGCGGCAATCACCTGGCCTGCGCAGCAGCACTCGCAGTTTTAGAAGTGATCGAATCTGAGGATCTGATGCGTAATGCCGCAGCTATGGAGCCCTATTTCAAAGCCAAAGCAGCCCAAATCCCCCAAGTTCTTCACGTAAAGGGCCGTGGGTTGATGCTGGGATTGGCCTTTGAGGCACCGGTAGCTCCGCTGCGCAATCGCCTGATCCACGAACACCACATCTTTACAGGATCGGCTAGTGATCCGAAGGTATTGCGTATTTTACCGGCGCTAAACATCAAAAAAGAACACATCGACCAGTTCTTTGACGCATTAACTCAAGCACTCGCATGAAAAATTTCACTGCATTATCGGACCTTAACCCCTTTGGGGAGCACCTAAAAGGGGCATTAGCCTTAAAAAAAGATCACCGCAAAGCGGCGACATTGGGACAGGGTAAAACTTTGGGCATGTTGTTTTTCAACCCCTCACTGCGCACCAGGTTGAGCACCCAAAAAGCAGGTCGTCTCTTGGGAATGGAGGTTGTGGTGATGAACTTTGGCAGCGAGGGGTGGCAATTGGAATTCGGCGATGGTGTGGTCATGGATGGCGGCAAAGCGGAGCACATCAAAGAGGCGGCTGCTGTGTTGTCCCAATATTGCGATGTAATTGCCGTGCGCTCCTTTGCAGAACTCAAAAATCAAGCGGAAGACCAAGCGGATATAGTGCTCAACGGATTTTTAAAATACGCCGGGGTACCGGTCGTCAATATGGAAAGCGCTACGGGTCATCCCCTTCAGGCCTTGGCCGATGCGATGACCATCGAAGAGCACAAAAAAAGGGCTCAACCAAAAATAGTATTGACATGGGCGCCCCACCCTAGAGCACTCCCCCAAGCGGTTCCCAATTCATTTGTTGAAATGATGCAGTTGATGGGTGGCCCTACCGCTATTGCCCATCCAAAAGGATACGAACTAAACCCAGAGCTCACCCGAGGAATCCCCATATACCACAACCAAGAAGAAGCCTTGGAAGACGCAGACTTTGTCTACGTGAAAAACTGGAGCGCCTCTGACCCATACGGGGTTGTACTTAACACAGACCCGAGTTGGATGGTCAACCTGGATAAATTGGGCTCAGCCCAAATGATGCATTGCTTGCCTGTGCGGCGCAATGTAGTAGTTGCTGATGATGTGCTGGATTCCGCTCAATCATTAGTGCTCCAGCAAGCCAACAACCGAACCTACTCCGCCCTGTATGTGCTTCACCAAATACTCCAACACTAACCATGCCTAAACCAAAGGTCCACATCGTAAAAATTGGGGGCGGCATCCTCGAGGATACCGTTCGTCTCGAAGCACTGCTCCAAGATTTTGCCTCCCTAAAAGGGCTGAAAATCTTGGTACACGGGGGCGGAAGAGACGCCTCTCTTTTGGAAGCTCAATTGGGCATCCCAACGACCATGATTGATGGTCGTCGGGTTACCTCTTCAGAAAGCCTTAGAGTGGTAACCATGATGTATGCGGGATGGACCAATAAAAGCATCGTGAGCTTACTTCAGTCTTTTGGCGTTAATGCCCTAGGGCTATCCGGGGCAGACGGCAATGTGATCGCAGCGCGTAAACGCACTCCATCTCCTGTCGATTATGGCTATGTTGGCGATATTCATCAGGTGGATGCGTCCGGGATTACCGGAATAATGGAGGCTGGATTTACCCCGGTATTCTGCGCCATTACCCACGACAAAAAAGGACAACTACTCAACACAAATGCAGATACGATAGCCGCGGCTATCGCGGCTGCACTCACTGAGCAATACGATGTTCGGCTGACTTACTGCTTTGAAAAACAAGGAGTCCTCTTAGACCTAAACGATCCACATTCACTGTTGACCGAATTGAACCGACAAAAGTTCGAAGAATTGGTCGATCAAGGGGTGATTCACCAAGGCATGCTTCCTAAGCTGAACAATTGTTTTACTGCGCTCAAACTAGGTGTAGGACACATTGAAATTGGATCGGAATCCATGCTCCAAAAACCAGAACAACCCAGAACAACCATCATCCACTAATCATGGATAAAAACAAAGTATTGATCCAAAAATATACCCTTGAGGCCATTGAGTTGCTCAAACAGCTGATTGCGACGCGTTCTTTTTCAGGTCAAGAGCATGGAACTGCCGAGCTGATTCATCAATGGTTGACTTCAAGAGGGGTGACTGCCAACCGTCAAGGCAACAATGTCTGGGCCACCAACCTACATGTTGACCCTGCAAAGCCCACTTTATTGCTCAACTCACACCACGACACGGTACAGCCCAACCAAGGCTATACCCGAGATCCGTATCTGCCTGAGGTGGTCGATGGACGTTTGTACGGTTTAGGGAGTAATGATGCCGGAGGTGCGCTGGTGAGCTTGATGGCTGTATTTATGGCGTTTTATCACGAGGTAGATTTAACCCATAATTTGGTGCTGGCGGCCACGGCTGAAGAAGAAAATTCTGGCCCCAATGGTTTAGTGGGTCTACTCAACACCCTCCCGCATATCGATGTGGCCATTGTGGGTGAACCCACACAAATGCAGCTAGCTATTGCAGAAAAAGGCTTGGTTGTGTTTGACGGTATCGTAGAAGGTACCGCGTCACATGCAGCACACCCCAATGAGGACAATCCCATCTATGGAGCAATCCCAGTGCTTGAGTGGTTTAAAAACTATCGTTTTGATCGAGTATCTCCTCAATTAGGACCTGTTAAAATAACGGTTACCCAAATTCAAGCAGGGGTGCAACACAATGCCGTTCCCGCCCAACTTCACCTGGTGGTTGACGTACGCGTTAATGAGTGCTATACCAATGCTGAAATTGCCGCTCAACTCCAAGCAGACGCCCCCTGTACACTTACACCTAGATCCTTAAGGCTCAACTCATCAGGTATTTCTCCACAGCATCCCCTAGTTCTATCAGGGCTTGCCTTGGGACGCACCACCTACGGAAGCCCCACCTTATCGGACCAAGCGGTATTGAGTTGTCCCTCCCTAAAAATGGGACCTGGAGACAGCACGCGAAGCCACAGCGCTGATGAATTCATCTATCTAGATGAGTTGATGGAAGCTCCTGAAATTTATGTTCAATTACTGACCCCTTTTTTAAAACCACAAGACCATGAAACTCTGGGATAAAGGACAACCTACAGACCAAAAAATAGATCAGTTCACCGTGGGGATGGACAGAACACTCGACCTGTTAATTGCGCCTTATGATGTTCAAGCATCCAAAGCACATGCCGCCATGCTGGCCCATGTTGGATTGATCACCCAAGAGGAAAGCCAAGCGCTGATACAATCGTTAAACCACATAGGCGAGTCCATCGAGGCTGGTGAATTTGTCATTGAGGATTCTTTTGAGGATGTACACTCCAAAATCGAATTTCTATTGACTCAAGAACTGGGTGAGACCGGTAAAAAAATTCACGCTGCCAGGTCGAGAAATGACCAAGTATTGGTGGCTTGTCAATTGTATCTCAAGGCGGAACTAGAGGCGATCAAAACTGAGGCATTGGCCTTGTTTGAACTGTTGATGGATCTGGCTGAACAACACAAAAACACCCTGATGCCAGGATATACCCATCTTCAAGTCGCTATGCCTTCTTCTTTTGGGCTTTGGTTTTCAGCCTACGCAGAAGGGCTGGTCGATGATCTGTACTTAGCCCATGCCGCCTACAAGACAACAGACCAAAATCCTCTAGGTTCCGCTGCAGGATACGGATCCTCTTTCCCCATTGACCGGGAGATGACTACCCGTGAATTGGGCTTTTCCAAGCTGAAATACAATGTAGTTGCTGCGCAAATGGGCCGTGGAAAAACAGAAAAAGCAGTGGGCTATGCCTTGGCCTCACTCGGAGGTACCTTAGGCCGTTTGGCTATGGATATATGTTTGTACATGGGCCAAGACTTTGGATTTATCAGTTTTCCTGACCAGCTCACCACCGGATCGAGCATCATGCCTCACAAAAAAAATCCCGATGTATTTGAATTGATTCGCGGCAAATCCGCCTTGCTTCAAGCACTCCCCAACACCTTAACTCTGTTGACCAACAACCTGCCCAGCGGATACCACAGGGAATACCAATTGCTCAAAGAAGTGCTCTTTCCAGCCATCGCCAACCTCAAATCCTGCTTGGACATGATGCGTTTCGGACTCAAAGACATCCAAATAAGCACACAGATTACCGACCAACCAAAATACGATTACCTGTTCAGTGTGGATACCCTCAATGAGCTAGTGCTTCAGGGGATGCCTTTTAGAGATGCCTATAAAAGTTTAGGTACTGATATCGCACAGGGAAACTACGTGCCTAAAAGGGACATTAATCACACCCATATCGGAAGTATAGGCGCGCCAGGGTTTGAGCAAATTAAGGCCAAAATGCAGCGGGCGAGCGACTGGACCAACAACTAGGCCCTATGGGCTGTCCATAAAGTGATAAACATGCGTATCTTTGCCTCAAAATACGTTTATGGCCGGTTCTAGACCCTCAAAACCCCGGAATGCTTCTGGGGCTGCTCCCCGAAAAAATGACGCCCCAAAAAGCGCTCGTCCTAGTTCATCCAGACCAACGGGTGCACGACCTAGCGGCTCAAAACCCGGTGGTCCAAGAACGAGTGGTTCAAAACCCGGTGGATCTACTTCATTGGGCAAACCCAAACAAGCTGGAGCCCCCGCTAAAAGCGGATCAGCGCTGAAAGCAGGAATACCCAGGTGGAGTGATCAAGGTGCAGAAACAGGGTCTGCACGTCCACGGCCAAATACCCCTAAATCAGATTCAAGTCAAAGAGGGCTTACCCTAGCGGAGAAACTTAAAGGGATGAAATTTAAACCCACCCCCCGCACCCCAAAAAATGCGGATGGGACACCAAACACTTCGGCTGGTGCTCGTGGACCAAGACCATTTACCCCTACCACGAGAACGGGCAATCCTATTGTTCGCGGAAAACAAACCCCAAAAACACCCCCTAAAGACCCCAACATCATCCGACTGAACCGCTATGTGGCCAACGCCGGGGTGTGTTCTCGTCGAGAAGCAGATTTATACATCAGCTCTGGAAATGTGACCGTCAACGGTAAGGTAGTGACTGAAATGGGCTATCAAGTGCGGATCGACGACGCCGTTCGCTTTGACGGACGTCTGTTGAATCCGATCAAAAGAGAGTACATCCTTTTGAACAAACCCAAGGATTTTCCGCTGACCACCCGTACTGAATCAGGTGCTAGATCAGCCACTTCTCTAGTGGGTAATGCCAGCAAGTCTCCCTTAAAGCCCGTAGGTAAAATGGAGAACAAATCCATGGGGCTGGTCCTGTTTACCAATGATGAAGCGTTGATCAAAAGGCTCAATAAACCAAAAAATGGACTCAAGAAAATCTACCAAGTCACCTTGAGTAAGCCCTTGAAGAAATCCGACCTAGACGCCATAGCCGAAGGTGTACTCATCGAGGGAATTCCGCAAAGGGTTCAGGAGATTTCCTATGTCGATGACAAGCCTAAAACTGAAATCGGCCTAGAAATTTGGAGCTCCAAACACAACATGATTCCTACCTTATTTGAACACTTAGGCTACGAAATCGTCGCTTTAGATCGGGTGTATTACGCTGGATTGACCAAAAAAGATTTGCCTAGAGGTCACTGGAGACCGTTGACCAAACAGGAAGTCATCAATTTAGAAATGATCCAATAAACCACTGTTGAAACGGTTGGTCTAGAGTGCGTTCCAATGCATCAATACGATGCTAAACACCCCTAGGGCGATGACTAGTTTGAGCAGATTATACGCTTTTTGGTAGGCTGGGGCAGACTGAGCGCGCCAAATTATCCATAACAAGGGAAAAACGGCGGCCATCGAGAACAAAAAGTAATATCCCATCAATCCCACGGCCCCTGATGTCCATAGCCAAGTAGCTGGCATCCAGGTGGCGATTAACAATCCACTGATCCAGTATTTTGCGGAACTCACTCCGTGGACTAAAGGCCAGGTAGCGTAATTCTGACTAAGGTCACCTGGCAGATTGCGCAAGTCTTTGATCATGGCCAGTGCCCAAAACACCAAAAACAAGAATAAGGCGTGCAACCAAATATGGGCATCTGTACTGCTGAAATACAGAAATAGACCTAAAAATGGGGTGAGGGTAAGCACCGACCAAGCGATATTTCCCACCAACGGAATGCGTTTAAGTTTATGCGAATACAACCAAAGGGAAAAGATATAGGCTGAAAAAAAAAGGACGGCACGGAAAGACACTGCGCTGCTCAACACAACTGCCGTAAAATTGAGCACAAAATACGCGGAAATCTTATGGCGTTGCGGTAGGTGGCGTCCCAACATGGTGACGTACGGCTTGTTGATTAAATCCTTTTCTTGATCGTAAAAAGCATTGATGATGTATCCGGAGGCTATGGTCAACGCCGAGGCTAAAATCAAGAAAATAACGTTGGTATCTAATAGAATCTGGGCGATGGTGCGCTGGGGAGCAAAAATAAAAACCGCACATAAATACTGAGCCAGAATAATCAGGGAGATATTTTGCAAACGCAGTAAAGAAAATACGGCAAAACTCTTGAGGGCGATCCTTTTGAGCGATCGTCTCATCCGGTCAAATTAAAATTGGTAGACGACTTCTAAATTGTAAGGCTTGAGTGCTGCCCTTGCCTTATCTAAGTCTGGGGCAAATCCCAGAATGTATCCACCACCGCCTGAGCCACAAAGTTTGAGGTAGTAGTCGTTGGTCTGTAATCCATTTTTCCACACCTGGTGAAACTCTTGGGGAATCATGGGTGTAAAATGCTGAATAACTACAGAAGAAAGCGCTTTGATATTTTTGAACAGAGAAGAAACATTGCCGCTGATAAAATCTTCCACACAAGCATCGGTATGCTTGATGAATTGATCTTTAAGCATAGATCTGAATCCATCGTTTTTCATCTGTTCCATAAATAACTGAACCATAGGTGCAGTTTCCCCTACTTGACCGCTGTCAATCAAGAAGACACCACCCTTGCCTTGACCATTTTGGTGAGGAATAGAGGTCGATGCGATATTGTCTTGAGCGTGAATGAGAATGGGGAGGCTCAAATAAGAATTCAAGGGGTCAAGACCAGAGGATTTGCCGTGAAAAAAGGATTCCATACGACCGAACAAAGCCTTTAAAGCCAAAAGCTTTTCAGCCGTTAAGTTTTCTAAAACAGTAATTCGATCCAATGCGTACTGGCTGTAAATGGCAGCCACTAGGGCGCCAGAGCTTCCGATGCCGTATCCCTGAGGGATGGAACTGTCAAAATAAAGTCCCTGTGCGACGTCTGCCAACAACTGGTCGGTATCTATCGGCATTAATTCAGGGTCTTGGGCACGCACCTCAGCTAGGTGATGGGCGTATTTAGCAAGCTTTTGGTTGGATTGTTGCGCGCGTTCATCGGGAAAATTATCCTGTTTTAACGCGCCTTGAAAAGCGTTGTAGGGGATGGAGAGGCCTTTAGAATCTTTGATGATTCCGTACTCTCCAAAGAGCAAAATTTTTGCGTAAAATAGAGGTCCTTTCATCCGTTTATCGGTGAGCTTCCTCGGCCTACCGAATCGCAAATGTACGATTCCTTTTCGCAATACACAACGAGTTCATCCTGAATCCATTGCAAAACAGTTTTGCTGATCGATTTTGGGTAAAGCACATGCACGTTGGCACCAGCATCCAAGGTGAAACAAACCGGGTGTTGGGTAGCCTTTCTGTAAGCCCTGATTTTTTCAATCACCGCTAGTGTGGCGGGCTTCATCAATACAAAACTGGGGTTGGAGGCCATCATCAAAGCGTGTAGGGTCAGTGCTTCGCGCTCAACCAAATCCACAAATCGATCCAAATCTCCCTGGGCCAATACCTCCATCATTTGTTCCAGGTGTTTGTGGGCCTGTTTAAATCGCGCTTCAGCAAAGGGGTGTCCTACCATGAGTTGGTGACCCACTGTACTGCTCACCGACTTTTGTCCTTGATCAATCAACAAAATGGTGTCTTGGTAATCGGCAAATACAGGGTGAATTCGATCGCTGGACCATCCGAACTCTTGGCTAGCCTCAGGAATGCTTGGCGTCACGCCCCAAACCACCACAGGTCCCCAAATACTGCGACAGGCAGAACCAGAGCCTAAACGGGCCAAATAAGAGGCCTGCTGGAAAAAAGACGGGTCTGACACTGCTTCATCTCCTCGAGCAATGTGCAATAAGCACAGTGCCAAGGCACTCATCGCGCTGGCCGAGGATGCAATCCCACTAGAGTGCGGGAAGGTATTTTCACTCTCAATACGCAAGTGCACCTGAGTTAAAAATGGCAAATAGGCCAAAATGCGCTGAAAGAATCCTTCGATTTTGGGATGAAAATCTGGCTTAGGTGTTCCGCCGAGCAAAAACTCAAAAGAGAACGTGCCATGGGCATCTGTTGGACGCGGTTCGCACCTCACCTTAGTGATTGTCCTACACTGATCTAGAGTTAGACTCACCGATGGATTGGCTGGTAATTGAGGGTCGTATTTGCCCCAATACTTCACCAGCGCAATATTGCTGGGAGATTGCCAGCTCACTTGGTGAGGGGCAGAATGATACGGATGTAAAACAGGCGGGAAATCCTTCATGGCAGACTTTGAAGGCCAAAAATACAAATTAATCCCTAGCCTCGACTGGGTGTTCCATCAGCCAAGCTACCATACCTTGCGCGGCGAGGTAGCCTGTTGTCCAAGCGTTTTGGAAGTTAAATCCGCCGGTAACTGCGTCCACATCAAGGCATTCGCCGGCGAAAAAAAGCTGAGGTACACGCTTGCTGGATAGATCTTTAAAGCGCACTTCACCAAGATCAACGCCACCCGCGGTGACAAATTCTTCCTTGAAGGTGCTCTTACCCGTCACTCGATAACGGCCCTGGGTAAGCTCAGTGGCCAATGCTATGCGCTGTTCCTTGGTGAGGTGGGCCCACGTTTGTTCGCCACCACAACCCGCGGTAGTGATCATTCGTTCCCATAAACGCTTAGGCAAAGTGGAAAACGGATTGAAATTCATGGATTTTTTGGCCTCTTTCAAGGAAAACTCTTCCAGAGCCCTATCGATGGAATCAAAAGTGCTTCCTGGCAACCAATTGAGTTCAATAAAGCATTGATACTTCCATTCTGACAGTAAACGCGCCCCCCAAGCCGAAGCTTTTAAAACCGCGGGGCCACTGACACCCCAGTGCGTGATCAAGAGCGGTCCTGATGTGGCCACCAAGGGTTTGGAAGGAGTTCCTTGGGAATCCAAAAGGCGTAAAGAGACTTCAGTGCTCAATCCCATCAATCCCTGCAAGCGAGCATCCTGGATGTGGAACGTGAATAAGGAGGGAACAGGCGGCACCATCTTGTGACCTAAATCTTCGAGCAGACGACCCATTTGCGGACTGCTGCCGGCAGCTACCAACACGGTTCGAGCTTGATAGGGCTGAGCGGTAGTCTCAATGTGCCAGAATGATTGAGACGGATCGTACGTTAAGGCTTGTACCGAAGATTTAGTCACCACCTGAATACCCAGTCGATCAGCCTCCGCTACTAAGGCGTTAATAATGGTGTCTGAACGGTCGGTGACAGGAAACATGCGCCCGTCAGACTCGGTCTTTAATACTACTCCTAACTCGTTAAAGAACTCTATGACTTGATCGGGGCCGTGGTGATGAAAAGGACCCAATAGGGCTTTGTTGCCTCGGGGATAGTGCTCGATAAGGATTTTAGGATCTCGTTGGTCGTGGGTGACATTGCACCGCCCGCCCCCTGAAATGCGCACCTTAGCGAGTACCTCAGCCGCGCGTTCCAAAATGGCTATGCGGTAACTCATTCCGTAGGATTCCAGGGTTTGTGCTGCATGTATCGCCGCATAATACCCTGAAGCGCCCGCCCCCACTATGGCTATATCCCACCTCAACGCAGTCGTTCCGGAAAATTGGTAAACAGTCCGTCTACGCCAGCGACCTTCATGGCATGAAGATCCTCTGGCTCGTTCACAGTCCAAGGAAATACTTGAAAACCAGCTTGGTGGAGGGCATCAACTACGGATGCATCCACATTTTTATAATACGGATTGATCGCCTGGGCGCCAAGCTTACGGGCCATATCTATCGCTAATAGGGGATCTTCTTCGGTCAGCACAGCGATGGGTAAATCCGCATCCAAAGTGCGCATGATTTCAAGCTCGTCCCAGCGGAAACTGGAAATCAAATAAGCCGGCGGATCACTTTTGTGCTTGGGAGACATCTCTTGAAGCAGTGCGTAAGTAGCTTCAGCAGTACCCGCCCCTTTGAGTTCTATGTTTAAGGGCACTTTTCCTTGAACGCGTTCAATGACTTGAGCTAGGGTGGGAATAGAATGTCCGTCGTGCAACTTCATGGTGTCTAAGGCCTCAATGGTCAGATGCTCTATAGAATCGGGGTAAACACTGAGGCGCCCAAGCGTATCATCGTGAAAAACAACTAAATGACCACTGGCGATGCGGTACACATCAATTTCGATCATATCCACCCCCAAGGCCAATGCCGTGTCGATGGAAGCCAAGGTGTTTTCCAAAACATGCCCCATAGCACCGCGATGCCCAATCACCACCAAATCACTCCCCCCTGTTTGACAGCCTGCCAGTAAAGCACTGCCCAAAACAACGGAAGAAAAATGACGGGTGTAGTTCATTTAAGGGGTTTTAGGAAGTAAAATGTGGTATTGATACGGGGCCAGTGTCCAAGTATCTCCAGGGGCAAACTCCCGAGTCTGACCAGTCATATAATCGATCAAAGAACCCGTTATATCTACCGTAAATGACTTGGGTTCAGCACTAAAATTAGCGATGTAGTACAAGCGATCCTCGCCTTTTGATCGTTCAAAAGACAATACGCGGTCTCCGGCACTGTTGGGCAGGTCTTTATAGGCAGCCCCATCGTGGCCAGCATCCAAAGCATTCGTGGCTTTTTTTAATGCACCCAATCGCTCGTAAACACCAAACATGGTAGATTTTACCCGATCGATAGAATCTTTCTCAAAAAACAGCAATCGTTTATCCAGATTATATTCTTGACCACTGTAAATCAAAGGCATTCCTGGAGCCGTATACATCAAAGCTGCTGCAGTTTCCAAGGCTGGCCCCAATCGCTCGGGAGCACTTCCATTCCAGGAGTTCTCATCGTGGTTCGAAGTAAAATTCATCAGAATGGTACCGGAAGGGTACATCGATGATACCTCGTCCATACGGTGACGCCAAGCGTTGACATCGTTTTCTGCACGAGCGATTCGGTTGGAGATGTGGTGGGTTTCCCAGCCGTAGGCCATATCAAATCCGGCATCGATCAAAGCGGGCTCCCAAGCTTCGGCCAACATCATGATCGGCTTCATAGCGCGCAGGGCAGGGATCGTTGTTGCCCAAAAATCAACGGGCACCATCCCGGCCATATCACATCGAAAACCGTCGATATGGGCCTCGGTGATCCAGTACTGCATGTCTTTAACCATTTGGGCGCGCATCTCAGCGCTGTCGTAGTTCAAATCTGCGGTATCTGTCCAGTCGGTACCCACGGGATGAGTGGGCTGACCTTGCTCGTTCTGCGTATACCAATCCGGATGACTTTTCAGCCAATGATGGTCCCAGCCGGTGTGGTTGGGCACCCAGTCTAAAATCACATACATGCCCAACTCGTGCGCCTGGTTGATCAGCGCTTTGAGGTCCGCCAATGTGCCAAACTCCGGGTTGACCGCTGTGTAATCGGATACCGCGTAATACGAGCCCAAGGTTCCTTTGCTGTTGGTGGTTGAAATCGGATAGACCGGCATCAACCAAATAATGTCAACCCCCAGTTTTTTAAGCTCTGGTAGGTCCTGGGCAAATGCGTTAAAACTCCCTTCAGGGGAATATTGGCGTATGTTGGCCTCATAAATCACTGATTTTGCCATAATTTCCCGCGACATCTCAGGCAAACCCACGGCAGTGGTCTCTTCTTTTTTCATTTCTTGACAAGCTAAGACGGCCATTCCCAGGACGGCCAACAACATTTTTTTCATTTAGGACAAAGGATGAATCGTGGTTTGGTCAGGCGATAACACCACGCGTTTTCCAAACATTCGGATAGACATCTCGGTGTCTCCTGAGAGCGTAAAAGCTACCTGTGCTTTTGAGATTTCCACTTTCAGAATTCTATTTCTAAAGTTGATTTTAAACGAATATGACCCCCACTGTTCGGGAATCTGCGGATGAAACGAAAGTTTGTCATCGACAATACGCAAACCGGCAAAACCTTCCACAATACTCATCCAAGTCCCTGCCATAGAGGTGATGTGTAAACCTTCCTCAACCTCCTTGTTGTAGTCATCTAAGTCCAATCGAGAAGTCCTCAAATAAAACTGATAGGCTTGTTCCATGCGGCCCAATTTGGCTGCTTGAATCGCGTGAACGCAAGGAGAAAGCGAAGATTCATGAACGGTAAAAGGTTCGTAAAAATCAAAATGACGAGCCAACGTAGCTTGGTCAAAATGATCCTCAAAGAAATAAAACCCTTGCAGCACGTCTGCCTGTTTGATATACACCGAGCGCAATATACGGTCCCAGCTCCATCTCTGGTTAATCGGTCTTTGCGATTTTGGCAATTCAGAGACTGGAATTAGTTCTTTATCCAAGAAGCCATCATTTTGCAAGTAAACATTAAGGTCCTTATCGTAAGGGAAGTACATGTTTTTGGCCACCTTGAGCCAGGCATCTACTTCGTATCGATCTATTTTGGTAATTCCTTTGATTCGGGCGTAATCATCAGGATATCCTTCTTTTACCTTGGTGATCTGTTCCGATGCATACTCAATACACCACTTGGCCGCATAATTGGTATACCAGTTGTTGTTTACGTTGTTTTCGTATTCATTGGGGCCGGTTACCCCTAAAATCACATAAGCGTTTTTGTGTTTGGAAAATGTGGCCCTTTGGTGCCAGAATCGCGCAATGCCGATCAACACTTCTAATCCCATTTCTGGAATGTAGCTGTAATCTCCTGTATATCTGTAATAATTGAAAATGGCAAAGGCAATAGCTGCGTTTCGGTGTATCTCCTCGAAGGTAATCTCCCACTCGTTGTGGCATTCTTCCCCATTCATGGTCACCATAGGGTATAGCGCAGCACCGTCCTTAAATCCGAGCTTTTGCGCATTTTCAATGGCCCGATCCAACTGATTGTATCGGTATTGCAAAAGGTTTCTAGCCACGCGCTGATTTTTGGTGGCCATGTAAAACGGGATACAGTAGGCCTCGGTATCCCAATAGGTACTTCCTCCGTATTTTTCTCCGGTAAATCCTTTGGGCCCTATATTGAGCTGAGGGTTTTTGCCTGAATAAGTTTGGTTGAGCTGAAATACGTTAAAACGAATTCCTTGTTGCGCCTTTACGTCCCCTTCGATGGTGATGTCACTGGTTGACCAAATCGTTGCCCAAGCTTGGTGCTGCTGGGTTAAATAAGCGTCAAACCCAGTGGCCAATGCCTCCGAAACCACCTCCTGTGCCACCTCAAGTGCTGAACGGTTATGAAATTTTTCAACCACATACCCGCCAAACTTTTCCAAAGACATTACTGATCCTTGAGCTACGTGTTGACTGTAGGTGATACCTGCCCATTTTTCTTTTTGATCCGATGTCCCTGATGCCGCTACTTTTTTACCGTCAAGGTACAGCCCAACCCCCATAAACGTACAAGTCTTGAAATTCGTTTTGTTGGTGTGTGCCAATATAAATGCTTGGTCTTGAGTTACTTGAACTTCGGTGGTGTTCCAAAAAGCATCATCCCAGTTGGAATCGTGGTTGGTGATTGAACTATCCAAATAAG
>JALQVG010000022.1 GCA_023260435.1 Flavobacteriaceae bacterium
GCAAGATCTTCGATTCAATGCAATTGTCTTTGAACGTACAAAACGCCTTTGTTTTGACCAACTATACCGGTACTGACCCAGAGCCAGCTCTATTTGACAGCAACGATGGAAACCCATTGGCTTCTGGTATTGAGCGTAGAAACAGCTACTACTCTTCTCGCCAATTCACCATTGGACTAAACATCAACTTTTAATCATAATTAAATCATGAAAAATATCTACAAAATATTCTTTGGTTTAGGACTAGTAGGACTTACTTATTCCTGTACAGACCTTGAGGAAGAACTAGTGGGAGACCTTCAATCAGATTTTTCTATCGAAGGGATTGCTTCTAGCTCATCTGGAGATGCAGGAGATGCATTGACCGGAGCATTTAACGCGGTAAGAAACGCGGGAACTGCTAACCACGGTGGATACTTCTCAGTACAATCAGTTTCATCTGATGAAATGGCAGTAACCCAAAAAGGTGGTGACTGGTATGATGGTGGAATCTGGTTGGAAATGCACAGACACACTTTTAGCTCTAACAACGGACCTATCAACGGTACTTGGGTACAGCAATACGAGCAAATTGCTCAGGTAAACAACGTAATTACCAACGGTAATTTGGATGCTGGTCAATTGGCTCAAGCACGTGTTGTTCGCGCTTACCTACACTGGAGATTGATGGACCTATTTGGACGCATCAAGATTGTTGCTCCAGGAGAGTCAACAGCACAAAGACCAAGAGCAGAGACTTTCGCTTGGATTGAAAGTGAGATTCTTGCCGCTGTTCCAAACCTTGGTGGAAACGACGTAAAATACAGAATCAACAAATATGCCGCTCACGGTTTATTGGCTAAACTGTATTTGAACGCTGAGGTATATACCGGTACAGCTCGTTGGGCTGATGCAGCTTTCCACGCTGACTATGTGATTGAAAACGGTCCTTACCGTCTTTCTGACAATACTGTTAAAGTTCCTAACTTAGGAAGAAGACCAGCTGTATCTACCGATCCAGCTGAACTATCTGGTTATGCTGCAGTATTTGCCCCAAATAACCAAAACAACCCTGAGATCATCTGGTCTATTGAGTACGACGAAGCAACTGCTGGTGGTATGAACTTCAACCAAATGACTTTGCACTACGCTTCTCAGTACTCTTGGAACTTCCAAGCTCAACCTTGGAATGGTTATTCTGCTCTTGAAGAATTCTACAATTCATACGAAAATGGCGATAAGCGTAAAGCTGCCAACTTCATTGTAGGTCCTCAGTTAGATTATGGAGGGAATGCCTTGGTGGATTTAGCGTCTGACAATGCTGACCCTGCGATCAACTACGTGCCTAACATCAACGAATTGGAGCCAAATGCGAACCGCATCGGTGGTGCGCGTCTAGGTAAATTCAGTTTCCAACAATTTGGACGTCCTGATATGAACAACGATTATCCAATCGTTCGTTTAGGTGACATGTACCTAATCCGTGCTGAGGCTACCGCACGTGCAGCTGGAAACTGGGCCTTAGCTCTTCCAGATGTAAACACGATTCGTGCTCGTGCTGGAGTTGCTGCTATGACTTCTATCACTGCAGACCAATTCTTGGCTGAAAGAGGACGTGAAATGTTCCAAGAAGCATCAAGAAGAACAGACTTGATCCGTTTCGGTAAATGGGGTGCTTCATGGTGGGAAAAAACCAACTCTGATGCATACAGAACAGTATTCCCAATCCCAGCTGAACAAATTCAGGTGAGTGGAGGAACATTGACTCAGAACCCAGGATACTAGATTACAAATTCTATAAATTAGAGCCATCCTTCGGGATGGCTTTTTTATTTAACAAAATTGGACAAACAAGTACTAGAGATACTTTGAGCAGGTGCTTGAATTTTGTTACATTCATACCGGAAAAAGAAACTGAACTTAGTCGATGTATTTCCTCGAAATTTTACATGTGAAACCATTCAAACGCGCCTGGATATTTTTACTCATATTTTTGGGTGTTATGGTTGGATGTCAACAAAAGGACACGCGCTTTACCCAAATGGATCCAAAGTCTTTGGGTATTGAGTTTGAGAATCAATTGAGCTATACAGAGGAGTTTAACCCATATACCTACCGCAATTTCTATAACGGAGCTGGGGTTGCTATGGGAGATATCAACAACGATGGGCTGATCGACCTGTATTTTACAGGCAATATGACGGAAAACAAATTGTACCTCAACAAAGGAGATTGGAAATTTGAGGACATCACTGAGCGTGCGGGCGTTGCCTGTAGCGGTGTTTGGTCTGCTGGAGCTACTTGGGCAGATATCAATGGTGATGGATTGTTAGATCTTTATGTGACCAAATCTGGGATGCCAGGTGGGCAAAATCGCCACAATGAGCTGTTTATAAACCAGGGTGATATGACCTTTAAAGAATCATCTGCAGCCTATGGATTAGATGTAGTGGGTTTATCGGTTCAAGCGGCATTTTTTGATTATGATGCTGATGGAGATTTGGATTGTTATTTACTCAATAACTCGATTCGCTCAGTAGGTGCTTATGACCTCATTGAAGGGCAACGAGAGAAGAGTCATCCAGATGGAAACAGACTTTTGGAAAACCGTGACGGATTTTTTGTCAATGTGTCTGAAGAAGCGGGAATCTATTCCTCGGCTATAGGATTTGGTTTGGGTATTACCCTTTCAGACTTTAACGGGGATCACCGACCTGACCTATTTATCTCCAATGATTTTTTTGAGAAAGACTACCTCTACCTCAACACAGGGCAAGGGGGATTCAAGGAGGTAAGTGATCAATATTTCGCTGCTTTGTCTATGGGCTCCATGGGAGCAGATGCCGCAGACCTGGACAATGACTTACTGCCTGACCTGATGGTGACTGAAATGTTGCCTGAAACCTTAGAGCGCCAGAAAACAAAACAAACCTATGAATCCTGGGACAAATTTAGTTTAGCAGGAAGTAAGGGATACCACAAACAATATCCCAGAAATGCTTTACAGCGCAATTTGGGCGAGTATGGATTTGCCGAAATCAGCAGGATGACTGGATTGTCGGCCACCGAATGGAGTTGGGCGGCTTTGTTGTTTGACATGGACAATGACGGTCTGCGCGATGTATATGTCAGTAACGGTATTTACAAAGACCTGCTCGATCGCGATTATTTAGCCTATATGGCCAACGAGGAAAAGGTCCGCCAAATGATCCAAGAAGATGATGAGGTGATTACCAAACTGATTGACTTGATGCCCTCAAAAGCGGTCCCCAATGCGGTATACCGCAACAAAGGGGAATGGAAATTTGAGGATATGCGTGAAACTTGGGGTATGCAAACACCCTCATTCAGCAATGGGAGTGCCTACGGAGATTTGGACAATGATGGTGATTTAGATTTGGTGGTCAACAATGTAAACATGCCCCCATTTATCTATAAAAACAACACAGATCAGCAGGCCAATGCGGTACAAATAAGCTTTAAAGCACTGGGGAAAAACACTTTTGGGGTAGGTGCTAAGGCGATTGTATATTACGGAGGCAACAAATCCATGGGAGAGCAATTCCCCTCTAGAGGATTTATGAGTGCCAGTCCAAACCGACTGCACTTTGGACTTGGTGAGGCAAAAAAAGTGGACAGTATTGAAGTGATTTGGCCCGACATAACGAAAAGTGTGCTGAAAGACATTGCTGCCAACCAAATACTGCATATTGATCAGCATCAAGTACCTACACAAGCAATCCCTGAAACGGAGATGCTGCAAGTGCTTCAAGAGGAAATTTTTCCGGAAATAGCCCATGAAGAAGGCCCATACATTGATTTTAATTTTGAACAACTTCTTCCGGAGATGGTGAGTCACCAAGGACCTGCATTGGCCGTTGGAGATGTTAACGGAGATGGCTACGACGATGTGTATTTAGGCGGTGGAAAAAAACAAAGCGGACAGCTCGTTTTGAGTAAACCCGATGGGACCTATACGGTGCGTACTGACCCATTTGCCGAGGCTCAAAATGCGGAAGAAGTAGTAGCGCTGTTCGTGGATACGGATCGAGATGGGGATCTAGATCTCTATGTGGGAACAGGTGGAAAAGCATTTTCAAAATTTGACAGTGCGTTGAAAGATCTGTTTTATCTCAACGATGGTCGAGGAAATTTCAAGCCATTTGCCTTCGCGATTGAGGAAGCTCCTTTGTTGAATACAGGTGTAGTGATCAGTTTTGATGCCGACGCGGACAACGATCCTGACTTGTGGATTGCCGGAAGATACGATACAGAAACCTATGGATTACCCAGTTCGGGATATCTGTTGATCAACGATGGGCTAGGGAGATTTAGTCTCTCGCCCAGTGAAGCATTTAAAGATATGGGTATGGTACGCAGTGCCGTGGTAGCCGATCTAAATGCGGATAGCTGGCCGGATATCATCGCCTCTGGAGACTGGATGAACGTGGAGATTTACCTCAACAGAGCTGGAGAATTTGAGCGCGCTACTGATTTATTCGACATGGAAAACACACGAGGTATGTGGGGTGCATTGTACCTTGCTGACCTCAATAAAGATGGGATTAAAGACCTGATCGCCGGTAATGTGGGTACCAACAGCTTCTATCAAACGGGTATGGGTATGTGGGTGGCTGACTTTGATCAAAACGGGCGTCAAGATCAAATATTCACTTACCAAATAAATGGGGAAGATTATCCGATCCACGACAAAGATGAACTCAGCCAACAACTCCCCTACCTCAAAAAAAATAGATTGCTCTACGCGGATTACAGCACAGCTACTGTAGAAAAGCTTCTGGGTCAATCAGCGCTTGAAGAATCAACGCATTATCGACTCAACTTAATTACTACCTCTGCCTGGTTATTTGACGGTGATAAATTTACGGCATTTGCCTTGCCGAGTGAACTTCAGTATGCTCATATACAAGCAATTACAGAGTCAGATCAAAACAAAGACGGAGTGAATGATTTACTGTTTGGCGGGAATCAGTCACTGATTAAACCTAGGTTCGGCGCTTCAGACGCGTCAAGCGGTTGGGCTATCCCTGGAGGAAAACAGGGTTATTTATTCCAACAGATGCCTCAACCTCTTGGTGTAAAAGGAAATATTCGCGCCATCTCACCCATAAAAACTAAAGCGGGGAACCGCACCATATTTGGCATAAACAACCAAAAAATAAGTATTCTTCCATGAAAAAAAACCACTCAATATGGGGATTAATGGGCCTTTGTGCTATGCTACTATTGGGCAGTTGTCGTTCTGATTATACGCAAATGGTCGAATCTGAAGCAAAAAACCCTACTCCTACCGAAGATTTGTATTTTGGCTTTAAAGTGGGCCAAAACAGAAAACAATTCTTCGATCGCTGTTGGGAATTGAATAAAATGGGTAAAGTGACCCAAGGGCCGAACAACAAAACAGTGCAGCATACATTTAAAGCGGACAAAGAGGAACAAACCTCTATTGTTTATGAGTTTTACGGGATCTTTAACCCTGACCAAGTGATGACTGGGTTGGACATGGGGTTCTATTTTGAAGCCTGGGCTCCTTGGAACACAGATTTATATGCCGAAAAACTGATTCCTCAGATCAAGGACAGCTTGGTCAAATGGTATCCAGGAAATGAATTTAAATCGATTTTCCTCAAGGAATTGGACAAAGAGGTATGGATTAAAATTGACGGCAGCAGGCAAATCCTGCTCTATCCAAAAAACGAAAAAGAAATCACCGCAAAACTAGAAGACTTGCGTTACAAATACCCGGAGATTTATGAATAACAAGTGGGCTTTCTCTGCAGTAACACTTTTGATTTTTGTCCTAAATGGGTGCCAAAAAGAGACCCTGCTCTTTGAAGCGATGGATCCTTCAGATATCGGGATGGAATTCAGCAATGAACTCGGATTCTCCAAAGAGTTTAATGTGTATACCTACCGCAATTTTTATAATGGAGGCGGTGTTTCGCTCGGCGACATCAACAATGATGGGCTTTTGGATGTTTACCTAACAGCCAACCAAAAACCAAACCAATTGTTTCTCAATAAAGGAAACTGGCAGTTTGAAAATATCACCGATCAGGCGGGTGTGGCTGGAACCAGGGCTTGGTCTACTGGGGTCAGCATGGTGGACATCAATGCGGATGGCTGGTTGGATATTTATGTCTGTAATTCGGGTGATGTCTCGGGAGATAACAAGCAAAATGAACTGTTTATCAACCAAAAAGACGGTACGTTCCGCGAAGAGGCTGAAGCATATGGGTTGGCTGATCAAGGCTTTTCTACCCACGCTTCATTTTTTGACTTTGACAAGGACGGCGATTTGGATGTCTATTTGCTCAACAACTCGTACCAAGCCATTGGAAGTTTTGACTTGCGAAGAAACGAACGACCCAAACGCGATGAATTGGGCGGAGATAAACTTCTGGAAAACAGAGAAGGCAAATTCTTCGATATCAGTGAACAAGCGGGCATCTATGGAAGCGTTATTGGATTTGGATTAGGGGTTACCGTGGGTGATGTAAACAATGACGGATGGGAAGATATTTATGTGTCCAATGATTTTTTTGAGCGGGACTATTTGTATGTAAACCAACAGAACGGTACGTTTAAAGAGGTGCTGACGGAGTCGATACAATCGATAAGCGGTGCTTCGATGGGAGCGGATATGGCCGATGTGGATAACGACGGCAACGCTGATATTTTTGTCACTGAAATGCTGCCCGGCGACTACGAGCGCCTCAAGTCTGTGACCACCTTTGAGGACTGGGATAAATACACCTACAACACCAAAAACGGTTACTACCACCAATACACCAGAAATACATTACAGAGAAACAACGGGGACGGCACGTTCAGTGAAATAGGCAGAATGGCTGGTGTATCGGCTACAGACTGGAGTTGGGGCGCCTTGCTTTTTGATATGAACCTCGATGGCAACAAGGATCTATTTGTGGCCAATGGTATCTACAAGGACCTCACCGATCAAGATTATCTGCAATACGTCTCCTCCAACGAGGTGATTGAATCCATGGTGTCTGGGGATGGAGTCAACTACGCGGAGTTGGTCAATATCATTCCCTCGAATCCTATTGCCAACAAAGCATTTGCCAACCGAGGAGACTGGACCTTTGAGAACGACACTTCGCTAGGGCTTGACACTCCAGGATTCTCGAATGGATCTGCCTATGGCGACTTGGACAACGATGGAGACCTCGATTTGGTGGTAAACAATGTGAATATGCCCTTATTTGTCTACCAAAACAAGGCTGTTGATCAGCAGAAAGGTCACTTTCTTCAATTTTCATTAAAAGGAATAGGGCAAAACACACTGGCTGTAGGCACCCAAATTACCGTACACGATGGAAACGCCTCGTATAGGGTTGCACAGCAGCCTGTTCGCGGATTTCAATCAAGTATGGATACACGGCCACATATTGGACTGCCCGGTGCACAAAAAGTATCTGTGGATGTACAATGGCCCAACGGAACACGCACCCTTCTCAAAGAAGTCGCTGTAGATCAAATGCTCGTCTTAGACATGAATGAAGGCGTGCCTTATGCAGCTACTGAGCCAAATCAAAAGCCGGTATTTGCCCACATGTCAGCGGTGCCTGAATACGTACATCAAGAGAATAGCTACATCGACTTCAACAAAGATCGATTGCTGCATCATATGATGAGTACTCCAGGACCTAAACTAGCTCTAGGAGACCTGAATGGTGATGGTTTTGAGGATTTGTTGATTCCAGGGGCTAAAGGCCTGCCCAGCCAAGTATTTGCCGGTAATGCATCTGGGTTTGAGCCGAAGCCATGGTTTAGTTTTGACGAGAATAAAAACTCCGAAACGGTAGCTGTTGCCCTCCTTGATGTGGACAGTGACGGTGATTTGGATGTTTATTTTGGTCAAGGAGGTGTTGAATTCTCTTCATTTTCCTCAGAATTGGCTGATCAGCTGTACCTGAACGATGGGCGAGGTTCCTTTGCCTTGTCCCAATCTGTATTGCCCACGCAAAGCGTTTATTTCAACACAGGTACCGTGCGCTCAGGTGATATCGATGGAGACGGCAAAACAGATCTTTTTGTCGGCGAACGATGCATCAATGGAGCCTATGGGGTTCCAGGATCAGGACACTTGCTGGTTTCAGATGGAAAAGGTCACTTTGTAGACAAAACAGACACTTGGGCTCCAGAACTGAGCCAATTAGGCATGATCACTGATGCTGCTTGGACAGATCTTGATGGCGATGGAGATCTGGACTTAGTCGTCGTAGGCGAATTTATGGGAATTGAACTTTTTATCCAGGAGAACAAACAATTGGTCCGTCAAAAAGAACACCCACTCGCTCAGAAAAAAGGTTGGTGGAACACAGTACTGGCCCAGGACCTGAATGGAGATGGGCTAGTAGATTTAGCTTTGGGAAATCACGGTACCAACAGCTTCTTCAAAGCCACTCAAGAACGACCCATCAGGTTGACGTACGGTGATTTTGACGACAACGGAGATTTGGATCCAATCATGACTTTCCAACGCCCTGATGGCAAATACTACCCGTACAACCTACGCCACAATTTGATCGATCAAATGAAGCCGCTCAAGAAATTATTCCCTGATTACGCTTCCTTCAAAACAGCCGATATAGACCAAATACTCGGTCCACAAGGCATTGAAAAAGCGCAACACGTTGCGGCCAACGATTTAGAAACTACCGTGTTGATGAATGGTGGCCAGCTTCAATTCACTTCGGCAATATTGCCAAAAGCGGTTCAAATCAGTCCGGTATATGCCATTTGTGCACAAGATTTTGACGGAGACGGTGATTTAGACCTCGCTTTTGGCGGAAACTTATTTCGAGTAAAACCCGAAGTAGGTCGATATGACGCGAGTTACGCCCAATGGCTCGTTCAAGAAAATGGTCAATGGAAATTGCCTAAACCGGGCCATGGATTAACCATTAAAGGGGAAATTCGATCGATGATCACCTACAAAAACTTGCTGATTGCCGCTAGAAACAGCGACTCATTGGCCATATACTCTTTTACCCATGAATAATAAATGGACTTTAGCGCTCAGCGCTCTGTTGTTGGCCACCTCGTGTATCGATAAGGAAGAAATACAAGCGGGTATTCAATTTGAATCTCTTTCTGCGCAACAAACAGGTATAAACTTTTCAAATGATCTGGACCCGCAGGGACCGCTCAATATGATTGAATACCTCTATTTCAACAATGGAGGTGGTGTGGCCGCTGGTGATTTGGATGGGGATGGATTAGACGACTTGTTCTTTACCGGCAACCGCGCTCGATCCGACACTCGTAAGCATCGTGCACGGCGACTTCAGATTGGATAACCTGATTTTTCAGCCAGCCAAAAACGAGGTTTTGGCGATCCTTGATTGGGAACTATCCACCATTGGTCACCCGCTGGCAGAC
>JALQVG010000075.1 GCA_023260435.1 Flavobacteriaceae bacterium
TTTAGAAGTCAAAGATGGTGCCAAACCGGCATCAGCCCGCAAACTGACGCCCGATCAGGTGATTTGGCATCAGAACTGGAGGGGAGGGCCGCTGGTTGTTGTGGAAAGCGTCGAGCAAGCGTTATCAGTGATAGGATTGACGGAGAACTGAGGAGTTGAAAAAAATTGCCCTTTTATACTGATGTAACTATTTACAGAGGTATAAAAGGGCAAATTTTTATGTTTTCACGCCGTGAACCTACTTTCCTCAGGTTGACAAACTCAAAAAATCTTATTTTTGGCTGGATGAGAAACTGGATCATTACACTTGGGGTGCTGTCAATCACCCATTTAACCCTTTGGTCACAACAAACCATGGGCCTAGAGCCGGTTTCCCTATCTCGCCCGATGAGGGTTGATCAGAATGGTGATTCTATAGTCGTATATCAAAAAAATGGGGCGACAAAAAAAGTTAAAGCCCTATTAAAAGACAGTCTCTCCCTGAGTTCTTTTGTTCCGATTCAACGGGCAGATAATCTGCTTTTCATCAATTATATCGGGGGCCAAGTATTGGAGTGGCATAACGATACAATCTCCCGCATTGACCACTCTTACGAGCACCGAAACCAGCTCAACTCAGCGATTTTCCAACGCAACGACACCATATTTCGGTTTGGCGGCTATGGCTTTTTCGAGTCCCGCAATTTCTTTACTTATTTCGATTACAAAACCAAAGAATGGAATTCCTACAAAACAAAACCAGGATTACTCCCTCCCGGATTATCAGGGGTTAAGTACTTCGTGGACTCTGATGGATTCTATCTATTCGGGGGTAATTCGATTGATCCACACGACAAATTCATCAATCACCCGAACAATGAAATCTGGCACTTCTCGTTTGTAACCAAAACTTGGACCCTTAAAGGCGCGTTCAATGTATTGACAAAACTAGAGGGAAGAACTACTGATTTTCAGTTGGGCAACCAATTATTCTTCTTCCTCACGGACCGTATGTTCTCGTTTGATGTACTTAATGGTCAGGTAGTTCAATACCCGACAAGTAGCGCGTACAACAGCATCAATTACAGCAAACCAGTTTTTGTGACGGACAAGTCCATCAAGTTTTCCATCACCGCCAACAACAACAATACCCTAGAGCTTCTTTACGAACAAAACTTGGACAGAGCTCTTGAAAATCCCGTGCTCATCGAAAAAACATATGCCAACTCCTACCGCTACTGGCTTGCAGGGGGATTGGCCTTAGTGCTCTTTGTGGTAATAATTGTTTGGTGGATCCGCCGACGAAAAAATGTGCATTTATTGTCTGTGGACGATGCGTTGCTGTATTATAAGAAAAAAAGCATTCCAGTCACCCCGGAAGAATCAGCGTTTATGGGGCTATTTTTAAATCAATTAGAAGTCGAAGTAAGCGATTTACTTGATGTACTCCAGGACACCAAAGTGGTCTACTCGCAAAAAATGCGGATCAAAGAAGAAATCATTTCCTCGTTAAACAACAAATTATACCTGTTAACCGGATCTAAGGACTTTGAAATTGTCTCCAAAAAGTCCAAAGCGGATAAGCGGATGAAGGTCTACCGACTCAAACAGAAGGATTGATATGGTTTAATCATTATTTCGATGCCATGAAACGTCTAACAGTCATTATCAGTTGCTTGTGTGCGATGCATGCATATGGACAAAAGCTGTTAGACCCCGTTTGGTCCAGACCCATCGCGCTTGAAACCAAAACCGACAGCCTGGGAGATTTTTTCTACCGGGTGCAAAATCCTGGCCAAGAGACTTCTTGGAACAAGCTTCAGTCGGTTCAACTAGATGATCCCGATGTCAAAGCGCTTGTAAACACTCGTTTTTCAGGGTATATCCCGTTCCAAAACCAGGAAGAACTATGGTTGGTGGAAAATCTTGGCGGCAAAGTCTTTGCCTTAAACAAGGATGGAGTAAAGCGTATCGACCACTCCTTCTCCCACAAAAACCAAATCAATTCGGTGCTTTTTCAACGCAACGACACCCTGTTTCGATTTGGGGGATATGGGTATTTCAACGCGAAAAACTTTATGACTTATTTTGCCCCGCAAACCAAGGAGTGGGAGTACTACCTAAACCGTTCAACGGTTCATCCACCGGGTTTGTTCACTGCCAAATATGTCCTAACACCTGATCGTTTGGTGGTTTTTGGCGGGCAAACACTCAACGCCTCAGACCCCTACCAATTTGAGCCCAACCAGGAGATCTGGTCGTTCTCGTTTTCCGATAAACGCTGGATTCAACTGGGGCAAATAAAGCAGTTTACCGAGCTAAAATACCAGCCAAGCGACCTACAGCTGGGGGATACTTTGTTTTTTATAGAGGAGGGGAATTTGTACGGATTTGCCGCAGAGCAAGGGGTGCTGTTCAAGTACCCTCAAAAAAACACCTACCTAAAACACCTCCCAAAATCCAGCATGTCCATCGAGCAAGGGCAAATAACTTACCTGATCCAGCACAAACAAACCCCAGAGGTGAGTCGATGGATGAGCGAACCGCTAGTCCTTGAATCAGAGCAAATTGTCCTGGTGGAAAAAACCTACGCCCAACCTTTTCTGGGATGGTATCTGTTCCTCGCGCTATTCCTAGCCTTCGTAGTCTGGGGATTATGGCCTAGAAAACATCTGCAGGAACCAAAAGTTTGGCCCAAATTGTCCGACGGAGTATTGGAATATCGCCGAAAAAAGGTTCCGCTCAACGCCGATGAAGCTTCGTTTATGGAGCTGTTCTTGTCGAGAGATCAAGTTATGGTCAACGACATGATCGACCTGCTCGCTGACCGAAAAATGGTCTATTCTCAAAAAATGAAGCTGAAAGACGACATAGTAGCTTCGTTAAACAACAAACTGTTTTTTTTAACTGACTCAGAGGCATTTCAATTGGTTTCATCTAAGAATCTAGAAGACAAACGCATGCGCCTCTACCGATTGAGAACGCCTTTTAATTAAAAAGTCGCCATTCTGCACTGGTCGGCAAAGCAGAATGAGACAGCGCGCAGCGATAACGGCTGGTGGGGTTCACCCTCGCCTTTAACGGAGTGAGATCGAGTTCCCAGTTCCAATAACTGATCAGAGCGCCTAAAAATGCACACGTGCTCGCGGGGTAATGCGATGCCGTTTCGACGAGCAAAAATCGTTGATCATCGCTCAACTCAGCGCAAAGCTCAAAGAGATGCTGCATGCATTGTTTGGGTTGTTGCCCTGCTAGTTTAGAAAACATCTTAACCGCATCGAGCAGTTCCAAAACGGGTATTTTGGACTCATCGATGGGAACCCATGAACTAACGGCTTGTATCGTTAAACGAGCATGGATGATGGGCCCTCTTCTTCGGTACATCGCTAACACCCAAGGATAGCTATCTGATGCCTCCACAAACCCCAATTTAGCCATCAATCGCATCCCCGTAACATAGGCTACCTGCTTGTCGTTTTTGCGCAATAAGGTTTCGACGTACTGTTCATCTGTTGGTCCACTTGGCTGAAACGCACCGCGTCCAGGAACGCAATAAATACCCTTAGCGATCCTCTTTAACTCATTGCGCGCCACCAACCGCTCCAAAGCTTTGGCCGCTGCACCTCCCTGATGCAAGCCCAGTCGGAGGTCCGCATAGGCAAATGGCACCCCAGGAGCTAGTGCATCTACATATTGAGCTATATATTGAGTTACTGACAAGTTTTTATGTATAAAAACATGACAATATATAAAAAAATGTCCACCTGAGCTTATCCGATAATAATCAAATACTGATGAGAAATAGGCTGTTTTGAAGACATATCTGTATTCTTCAGCCAAAAAAACACAACTCAGCCTATATATTATTGAAAAATGTCAACCTACAAATAGACAAAAATCTAAAACAAAAAAACCTTACTAACCCGCCGTCTTAAACGTGTACAAGATACTGGTTGCTGTGTTTTTCCCATCATTGGCCACCACGCGCCAGTAGTACACCGTGCCTGCCTGTACACTTAGGGCAAATGAGGTGGCGGTTACATTACTAGCCACCGGGCTTTGGGCTCCGTCTACCGCATCTGCGTACAACGTATAGGTCAGCGCATCTCCATCTGCATCTCCACTCTCCCAGCTGATTGTCACCTTACCCTCTGTG
>JALQVG010000077.1 GCA_023260435.1 Flavobacteriaceae bacterium
TTAAACACGTAATATTGTTTTCAATATTAACATTGGGAATGTTGTTTTATTTGGGTTCTGTTTTTTATTTATCTGAACCTAAATATATTGATAATTGCCAAAAACAATTAGAAAAATATGATTGGGTAAGGAAAGTCAAGACAAACAATGGACACAAACAAATTAGCTATATAGGCCAGTCCGCTGAAGCGAAAATATTTATAGGAACATACCGAAGTCTTGACCCAAATATTTTTGCTTTGCCTATTCACGATTGCATCCTAACTACCGAGGGACACCTTCAAGTTATAAAGGCTTTACTTATTGATACAACAAAGAATCTCTATTCTGGTGTAATTGATAAAGAGACAGATTTAAGTTACTTGTTTAAAACAGGCTTAGTTTCACTGAGTAATGATGACATTACCACATCGAATTGGGTGAAATACATAATGGAGGAGGGAGAGGAAAAACAAGAATATCTTGATGAACATACAGTCAATGAAGGTTATAAACCATTTGGCGAAATTTTATAAGGTCATATTTGGAAGTAACCTAATCCATTTTGGTTTGATTTCATTTAAAATGACATATTGATATTAGCTAAATTCATTTTACGTAAACTGAAAATTAACTGCCTCAGGACTGCCAATTCTGCTGGCAGTAGACAGGCAGTGAATAAAATTTACGTATTTTAGTGGATGTATAACGTTCTTGTTTGCGTGGAGTTTTTTTGAGCCAATACCCTGATATCAAAGGGTATAAAACAAAAAAGTCACCTATTTCTAAGTGACTTCTTTTGCTCCCCCTCTTGGGCTCGAACCAAGGACCCTCTGATTAACAGTCAGATGCTCTAACCAACTGAGCTAAGGAGGAATTTATGTGCCCGCTGAGTGCCTGTTGGGCGTTACAGCGGCTGCAAATATACAAGAATTTTGTAATTCGCAAAACAAAAATTCGGGTTGTGGTACTATTTGAACAAGAGTTTAAATAAGTCGTTTCCGTTGGCAAAGAGCAACAGGGCAATAAGTAGGAAAAATCCAACCATTTGCGCGTATTCTAAGAATTTGTCGCTGGGTTTGCGTCCACTGATGATTTCATAGAGCAAGAACACCACATGACCCCCGTCCAGGGCTGGAATGGGAAGGACGTTCATAAAGGCCAGAATAATGGAGATCAACGCAGTAGTGCCCCAAAAGGCTTGCCAGTCCCAAGTATCTGGAAAGAGTCCGCCGATGGCAGCAAATCCACCTACTCCTTTGTAAGCACCCGTATCTGGATTGAATATTTTCTTGAGCTGTTTCACATATCCGCTTAGGGTCGAGATGCCCCGATCAATACCTACAGGGATAGATTCAATCAATCCATATTCTTTAGTTTCTATGGACATCAATCCTTTATCTACATATTCCTGCATGGTAAGGGGTTTGAGCGCAATTCCCAATTTGGCCTCTTCGGTGACCATTAGTGAATCCCTCATTAGAGAACCGTTCCGTTCGTATACGGCTTCCACTTTTTTTCCTTTGTACGGGGTGAGCACTTGATCTGCTTGATCTACATAGTAAAAGGGTGTGCCGTTAACTGAAATCATCTGGTCGCCTTCTTGCAAAGCAGCGCCTACGTTGGGGCTGTCCGGGCTGATTTCCTGAACGACAAAAGGCTGTCGAAAGCCTAGAAACCTCGCTTTTTCCTCGTCTTCTAGTAAGGTAGCTATAAAATCCACGGGGATTTCTTTTTCGATAAGTGACCCATCTCGCTCAATAGTAAGTGAATTTCCATTGACAATTTCGAGAAATAAGGCGCTAAATCGCTCTACAGGTTGTCCGTCCACGGCCAGGATCTTATCCCCTGTTTGTATCCCGAGCTTAGCTCCTAGGGCGGGTTCTGACACGTAAATTCCATCCTTCAAACTGTCGTTTACGATATATTGTTCGCCGTAGGCAAATGCCATACCGATGAAAATCAATACCGCCAAAATGAAATTGACCGTGACTCCGCCCAACATGATGATCAGTCGCTGCCAAGCTGGCTTGGTTCTAAACTCCCAGGGCTGTGGCGGTAATTTCATGGCCTCAGTGTCCATGCTCTCATCGATCATTCCGGCGATCTTGACATAGCCTCCCAGCGGAAGCCAGCCAATACCGTATTCTGTCTCACCGATTTTCTTCTTGAAAAGCGCAAATTTCACATCAAAAAAGAGGTAGAATTTTTCGACACGCGTTTTGAATAATTTAGCGGGAATGAAGTGGCCGAGTTCGTGAAGCACGATCAATAAGGAAAGGCTGATTAAAAATTGTATAGCTTGGATCGCAATAGGACTCATGGTCAAAATTTTAAAGATCAAAAGTACGTCATTCGCCACCAAGCCCAAAACAACCGGTGTTATTTTTATAGCTGAGCCAGCTGCTGTATCTTTGAGGAATGAAATCGTTTTTGGGCGCTTACAAGAAATTTTTTATCGCACTGGCCATCGTCTCTGCCGTGGTTGTTTCGCTTTTTTACCAAGCGTTAAAGCCCAAAAAAACTTTGCCGATTTACCAGCCCAACCAGGTGGATGCCTCCTTGGTGGCCGACAGCCTACAACACGTCAAAAAATACCACAAGATTGCCGATTTTTCATTGATCAATCAGATGGGAGAAACGATCACCCAAGAAGATTTTACGGGAAAGATCTATGTGGCCGACTTTTTCTTTACCACTTGCTTGACTATTTGCCCGGTGATGAGCGATCACATGAGTGAACTTCAACGGGAATATGCTCAAGATGATCGCGTACTTTTTTTAAGCCATACCGTGACTCCGGAGATCGATTCAGTTCCTGTGATGCGTGCCTATGCGGAAAAAAAAGGGGCTATCCCTGGCAAATGGCACCTGGTCACTGGAGACAAGAAAAAACTCTACGAGCTGGCCCGTACCTCCTACCTCGTGGTCAAAACTGAAGGGGACGGTGGTCCATACGACATGATCCACACGGAAAATTTCGTTTTGGTAGACAGCAAAAAACAGATTAGGGGTTACTACGATGGAACCTCTACGGAGGCCATGCAACAGCTTAAAGCAGATATTCAACTGCTAAAAGAACTTGAGGAAGAGGCGCAAGCCTCCCGTAATTAATCCCAAAAAAGATCGGTCAATCCTCCGTTTTGTGTATTTTTGTCCACTGCTTATAATCAATCTAAATAAAAATTGAAGGCGACTGTAGCTTCTCTCAGAAAAGGACAAAAAGGAATCATTCAGGAATTTCCCGATGATTTCCTACCCATCAAGCTGTTTGAACTCGGCTGTCTTCCAGGAAATTTAGTTGAATTAGTTCAGGTAGCTCCATTAGGAGACCCTCTATACATAGACGTTAATGGGACCCACCTAGCTATCCGAAAGTCACTAGCTGAAAACATTGTGGTCACCTTGGTTCAACATCATGAGTAAGCGCATCAATGTAGCCCTGATCGGGAATCCCAATACCGGTAAAACTTCCGTGTTTAACCAATTGACCGGTTTAAACCAGAAAGTGGGTAATTACCCGGGGATTACGGTGGAAAAAAAAGAAGGGATTTGCCGATTATCGCGCAACCTAAAGGCCCACATCCTCGATCTTCCAGGAACCTACTCCCTAAATTCAACCTCTTTGGATGAGAGTGTTGCCGTAGAATTACTGCTCAACAAAAATGACAAGGATTATCCAGATGTGGCGGTGGTGATTGCCGATGTGGAGAACCTAAAACGCAATTTGTTGCTGTTTACCCAGATCAAAGATTTGAACATCCCTACCCTGTTGGTGATCAATATGGCCGATCAGATGACTAAACGAGGGATTCAGCTCGATATCGAACAGCTGGAAATTGATTTGGATACCAAAATTGCCCTGGTGAGCACCCGAAAAGGGGAAGGCATAGACCAGATCAAACAATTTTTGATCGATCACGCTCAGCTCTCTACCCAGTCATTGCTCAATCCGAGCTGTATCGACTCCGCATATTTTGCCAAGCTTAAAAACACCTATCCCAAAGAGTCTCTGTACAAACTCTGGTTGGTCATCACCCAAGACGTGAACTTTTCCACGTTGGAAAAAACTTACCAAACGCCTGAAGCTACTTTTGAAACCAAATCGAAGGCTGACCTCAAGCGTTTGCAACAAAGGGAGACCATACTCCGGTATCAGCTGATCAATAACGCCTTGAAAAAATCATTGGTGGTCGACCAAAAAGCGGCCAAGGGAACCCGGGAGCGCATTGATAGAATCCTGACCCACAAGGTGTTTGGGTACCTGATCTTTTTGGTCATTCTAAGCACTATATTTCAAGCGATTTATACCTGGAGTTCCATTCCGATGGATTGGATCGACTCATTTTTTGCCCAAAGCAGCGATTGGATCAAAGCGACATTACCTCCCGGAGTACTGACCAATTTACTGGCCGAGGGAGTTATGGCGGGTATTGGTGGCATTGTCATTTTTGTGCCCCAAATTGCGTTTTTGTTCTTATTTATTTCTTTGCTTGAGGAATCGGGCTATATGTCTCGGGTAGTCTTTTTGATGGACCGGTTGATGCGCCCCTTTGGGCTCAGCGGCAAGAGTTTAGTGCCCCTGATCTCGGGAACTGCCTGTGCGATTCCAGCAGTCATGGCGACCAGAACTATTGAGGATTGGAAAGAGCGATTGATCACGATACTGGTCACCCCTTTTACCACATGTTCAGCTCGTCTGCCTGTTTATTTGATCGTTATTTCCCTAGTCATCCCACAAACTAATTACCTAGGTCTCAGCTTACAAGCCTTGACGTTGATGGCGCTTTACGCCCTAGGGTTTATTGCGGCCCTTTTAGCAGCAGCCTTACTCAACAAAACCGTCAAAGTAAAAAAACGTACCCTCTTTGTGGTGGAAATGCCCCACTACAAAATGCCGCTGTTTAAAAATGTGGCGCTCACCGTGGTAGAAAAAACCAAAAGCTTTGTGTTGGGTGCGGGAAAAATCATCTTGGCTTTATCTATAGTGCTCTGGTTTATGGGATCTAACGGTTGGAGCGAAGCATTTCAAAACGCCGAACAACACGTACAAGAACGCCCTGAAGTAGTATCTGGCCAATGGGACCAAACACGCATCGACCAAGAGGTTTCCAGCTATAAACTCGAGCATTCGCTGATCGGACAAATGGGTAAAACCATTGAGCCTGTGGTGCGACCTTTGGGATTTGACTGGAAAATGGGGATTGCCATCATCACCTCATTTGCCGCTAGGGAGGTATTTGTCGGCACCCTCGCCACCCTGTATGCTGTGGGCTCCGACGAGGGCGAAACCATCAAACAGCGCATGGCCTCAGAGCACGATCCCGTCACTGGAGCGCCCCTGTTTAACCTGGCCTCTGGGATTTCACTTTTGTTGTTTTACGCATTTGCCATGCAGTGCATGAGTACGTTGGCTGTGGTAAAAAGAGAGACTAACTCCTGGTACTGGCCCGCAGCGCAGCTGGTATTTATGAGTTCAATCGCTTACGTACTGGCTTTAATCGCTTATCAAACCCTATCGTGATGGACCTACAACACATCTTGGTTTACCTTATCGTAGGAGCCGCGGTTTTCTTCCTTATTCGACCATGGTTCGGAAAAAAAAAGAAGGGTCATTGCGGCACTGATTGCGGGTGCCATTAGTAACAATACTTCTTGGAAATCGTCCTAATACAGATGAAAAATTGGCT
>JALQVG010000098.1 GCA_023260435.1 Flavobacteriaceae bacterium
CTTCTGGTTCTATGTGAATGGGCACTTTGGTCATCCACGCAGGTGTGTGATACTTTATGGGCAAGTTCTTTTCTGTTGCCCACATTATTGCCTCTAATTTTTCAAATGTTTTTTTGCTTTAGATAGAGATCCTACTTCCAGACTGCTCAATCCTGAACTTGGAGGTGGTTCTCTTTGGGATATTGGTATTTATCCTATATTTTGGGCATATCAACTATTGGGAACCCCCACGTCCATAACCGTACAAAAAATAGCTGCATCGACGGGTGTAGATGCTCAGCTGCGTTTGGAATTTAATTATCCAGAGGCCACAGCACAGCTGTTCTCCAGTTTTCATACGTTCTCCGCCATGACTGCTCAAGTAGGAGGTACTTTGGGTAGTGTACTTCTTCATCCGCGGTGGCATGAAACGGATCAATTAACGATTCAAACTCCTGATCGCGGTAGTGAAACGGAATTTTTTGACTTGATCGGCAAAGGATATACCTATGAAATCAATGAAGTGATTAATTGTATCGGTCAAGGACTCATCGAAAGTCCTCTTTGGACCCATCAAAACAGCTGGGAGCTTAACGCGTTGATAAGAGCCGTATCAGAATCCGCCAATTCGCGATGAGGTTAAAAAAAATAGCGATATTTGAACCTTAAATAATTAAGATATGGACAAGAATACAGTTTTGGGATATGCCACTTTGATTATGATAGCCATGGGGCTTCTGCTTATTGGATTAGGGGCATTTCGTTACGATGATGTGGCCGGTTGGGGATTTGCCGCAGTTGGTTTAGGATTTTTTGCCATTGCATGGGTATTTAATGCGTTAAAAGGAAGGGTTTAATCAAGTATTTATAGCGTTATGTCAGACGACAAGAAGGTCATTTTTTCGATGTCCGGGGTCACCAAGACTTACAAGAGTGCACAGACCCCTGTACTCAAAAATATTTATCTGAGTTTTTTCTACGGTGCTAAGATTGGCATATTGGGATTGAATGGTTCCGGAAAATCTACTTTGCTCAAAATCATTGCTGGTGTAGATAAAGATTACCAAGGAGATGTGGTTTTTTCACCAGGCTATCGCGTGGGGTATTTGCCCCAAGAACCCTTGCTTGATCCAGAAAAAACAGTGCTAGAGGTAGTCAAGGAAGGGGCCGCTGAAACTGTAGCACTGCTGGAAGAATACAATAAAATCAATGATTTGTTTGGGCTCCCAGAATACTACGAAGATGCTGACAAAATGCAGAAGTTGATGGATCGTCAAGCTGCGCTTCAGGATCAAATCGACGCCAGCAATGCATGGGATTTAGATACAAAACTTGAAATTGCCATGGATGCTTTGCGCACACCTGATCCGGATCAAAAAATCGGGGTGCTTTCCGGAGGAGAAAAAAGAAGGGTGGCTTTGTGTAGACTGTTGCTCCAAGAGCCAGAGATTTTATTGCTCGATGAGCCAACGAACCACTTAGATGCAGAGTCTGTCCATTGGCTGGAGCACCACTTATCTCAATACAAAGGGACAGTGATTGCGGTGACCCACGACCGGTACTTCTTGGACAATGTGGCGGGTTGGATACTAGAACTCGATAGAGGGGAGGGTATTCCCTGGAAAGGAAATTATTCCAGTTGGCTGGATCAGAAGTCCAAAAGACTGGCTTTGGAAAGCAAAACAGCCTCAAAGCGTCAAAAAACCTTGGAACGTGAGCTTGAGTGGGTAAGACAAGGCCCCAAGGGGCGTCAAACCAAACAGAAAGCCAGATTACAGAATTACGACAAGTTGCTGAACCAGGATCAAAAGCAACTGGATGAACAATTAGAGATATATATCCCCAATGGCCCCAGGTTGGGTACCCAAGTACTCAATGCACAGGGCATCAGTAAAAGCTATGGGGATAAACTGCTTTATGAATCACTAAATTTTACCTTACCTCAGGCGGGTATTGTTGGGGTGATCGGACCTAATGGAGCAGGTAAGACAACCATCTTTAGAATGGTTATGGGCGAGGAAACTCCGGACACAGGAAGTTTTGAGGTGGGCGAAACGGCCAAAATTGCTTATGTAGACCAAAACCACAGCAATATTGATCCAAACAAAACAATTTGGGAAAACTTCAGCGATGGTCAAGAGTTGATTATGATGGGGGGGAAGCAAGTGAACTCACGAGCGTACTTGAGTCGTTTTAACTTTTCAGGTTCAGATCAGAACAAGAAAGTCAGTACACTCTCTGGAGGAGAACGCAACAGACTGCATTTGGCCATGACCTTAAAAGAGGAAGGAAATGTGCTTTTGTTGGATGAGCCTACCAATGATTTGGACGTTAATACGCTCAGAGCATTAGAGGAAGGGTTGGAGAATTTTGCTGGTTGTGCGGTCGTTATTTCCCACGACCGATGGTTTTTGGATCGTATTTGTACCCACATTTTGGCCTTTGAAGGGAACTCAGAGGTGTATTTCTTTGAGGGTTCATTCACTGATTACGAAGAAAACAAACGCAAGCGCTTGGGTGCTGAGGTAATGCCTACAAGAATCAAATATAAAAAACTGACGAGGTAATTTAGTTACTCGGATACCAATCCAAAATAACCACATCAATTTGCGGGTCTTGTATGAGGCCCGCAATTTTTTTTGGATCTTCCCAGACAGGTTTTCCTCGGAAGTGATATGGTAAAACATGTTTGGGTTTAAATTCCTTGATGGCGCTGGATGCAGCCTCTACGGTCATGGTATAAGGTAGATTCATACACAAGATCGCTACGTCTATATCCTTAAGCTGTCTCATCTCAGGAATATCTTCAGTATCCCCTGAAATATACCAACGCTGCTCCTCCATCTGGAGCACGTAGCCATTACCGCGTCCCTTGGTGTGGAAGTTCAATGCCTCAGTTCTGAGATTGTACATGGGAATAGCGGTTATTTCTAGATTATGGGTGATTAAGGTTTCCCCATTGGCCATGATTTTAGTGATGGATTGCAGTGATTCAGGCATCAAATCATACACCGCTTTGGGAGCCAAAATGCGAGACTGTTCACCCACGACACCAATCAGTGTTTCTGCCTGAAAGTGATCTCCGTGTACATCAGTAATCAGTATAAGTGTTGGGTTTTTGGGGTACCTGGTTGGTTCACCCACCGGATCCACTAATACGGTTTGGTTTTGTGTGTGCAGAGAAAATGAGGCGTGTTCTACGGGTTTAATTTCTTGTTGACCCAACGACCAGGAAGTTTGACCTATTGCAGGCAAAGTGTTCATTAACAATCCAATAAGTGTTAAAATTCCACCATTAATCCACTTCAAATGTGTCATATCCTTGATAGTTAACCCGTTTACCATTAAATATATAGGATTTTATGCTATAAAAACTTAATTTTGCCGTGTTTTTAAGGGAAAAGTTCCCTTTCAATACATAACCAACAATTTCTAATTATGTCACAATCAGAAAACAATTCAAAAAAATCAGTAGCGATTTTATCGGTTTTATTGGCCATCACTGCTGTATTAGCCATTGCGCTTTTTGTCATGAAGCAAAACACAGAAGCTGCTTTGACTCAAGAAAAAGAATTAGTTATTCAAGATCTTACTCAACTACAAGCTGAGTACGACGGAGTAGTTACTCAAAACGAAGAAGTGAATCAAGCCCTTACCGCAGCTAAGGCTGAGGTTGCTCAATTTCTAGATTCAATCAGTGGTCTAAACGCAGATATTGCTACCTTGAGCAAATTCAGAGCTCGTTTTTACAGCTTGCAAAAACAAAGTGATGCTCTAAAAAACCGCATCGCTGAATTGGAAGCGGCCAACGCTCAATTGACCAAAGAGCGCGATGAAACCTATGCAGCTCTTGAAGTACAAACTACGGTGAATAAGGAGCTTGTAAGCAAAAACAACGATCTTAACGCCACTGTAGAAAAAGGGGCTGCTTTGATTCTTACCTCAGTTCAGATTGCTGGTGTAAAAGAAAAGTCAAACGGTTCTTTTGTTACCCGTAAGCGTGCCAATCCTGTTGATGCCTTCCAAGTATGTTATAACGTAGCTGAGAACGCTATTGCTGCTTCTGGTAACAGAACTTTTTATATCGAGGTGAAAAATCCAGAAGGCGCTCTTCTAGGAGCAGGTGAATCCGTTACTGTTGGTGGGTCTTCATTGTCTTACAGCAAGTCAACTACCTTCTTGTACGAGAACCAATCCATCGATGTTTGCGATTACATCAAAGGCGCTTCATTTGCACCAGGTTCATACTCTGTTCAAGTATACGACAACCAATTGCGTTTGTTGTCTAGCTCAACAGTAGTTTTGAAATAAGCTACCTGTTTACAAAAAAAAAGAGCGGCCCAAGCATCAGCTTGGGCCGCTCTTTTTTTGTCCTAGGCTTATTAGTCTTTTAGACTTCCAATCATATCCGCAGGATTAACCCATTGGTCGTATTCTTGTTCGGTAACGTATCCCAAACGTACAGCCTCTTGTTTCAATGTCGTTCCATTTTGATGTGCTGCATTGGCAATTTCAGCCGCCTTATAATACCCGATTTTCGGATTTAAAGCGGTGACCAACATCAATGAATTATTGAGCAATTGCTGAATCACTGGTGTGTTCGGTTCTATGCCTTGAGCGCAGTGTTCGTCAAAACTGACACAAGCCTCACCCAGTAACTGAGCGGATTGCAAAAAGTTTGCAGCCATCATGGGCTTAAATACATTGAGTTCAAAATGTCCTTGCGCTCCACCAAAAGTGATAGCCACATCATTTCCGATGACTTGTGCACATACCATGGTGAGCGCTTCAGCTTGCGTGGGATTTACTTTTCCGGGCATGATGGAGCTACCAGGTTCATTGGCAGGGATAATCAGTTCCCCAATACCAGATCGAGGCCCTGAGGCCATCATTCTGATGTCATGGGCGATTTTGTTTAGAGATACGGCTAGTTGCTTTAATGCGCCATGGCTCTCTACCAACGCGTCATGGGCCGCTAACGCTTCGAATTTATTAGGCGCGGTAACAAATGGATGACCGGTAAATTGAGCGATGTATTGGGCGACTAATACATCATATCCACGAGGTGTGTTCAGTCCAGTGCCCACGGCAGTACCGCCCAAAGCTAACTCGCTTAAATGGCTTAGCGTATGGCGCAAAGCATTCATGCCATGGTCTAACTGAGCCACATAACCAGAGAATTCTTGCCCCAAAGTTAGTGGTGTAGCGTCCATCAAGTGGGTTCTTCCGATTTTCACTACGTCTTTGAACTCAGCAGCTTTCGCCGCTAGTGTATCTCTTAGTTTTTGAACACCAGGAAGGGTCACTTCAACCACTTTTTTGTAAGCAGCAATGTGCATGCCTGTGGGAAATGTGTCGTTAGAGGACTGTGATTTATTAACGTCGTCGTTGGGTTGAATCACCTTTTCATCTTCTCCGATTTTTTTTCCAGCAAGAACTTGGGCTCTGTGAGCGATCACTTCATTGACGTTCATGTTGCTTTGCGTACCAGACCCTGTCTGCCAAATCACCAATGGGAACTGATCGTCGAGTGATCCTGTAAGGATTTCTTCACAGACTTTAGCGATTAAATCTCTTTTGGATGCCTCTAAAACTCCTAAATCACAATTGGCATAGGCGGCGGCTTTTTTTAGGTAGGCAAATCCATAAATAATGTCCCGAGGCATGGAAGCGGATGGGCCGATTTTAAAATTGTTTCTGGATCTCTCTGTTTGGGCACCCCAGTAAACATCGTTTGGAACCTCAACGGGCCCCATAGTGTCTTTTTCTATTCTGTATTTCATGGTAGTGATTAAATTGGTGGTGACAAAGGTAGGGGATTGG
>JALQVG010000100.1 GCA_023260435.1 Flavobacteriaceae bacterium
CTTCTGGTTCGGTTTTGAGCAAGAATACTTTATCATGGACACCCAAACTTTGTTGCCACTTGGTTTCCCAGTGGGTGGATATCCTGGACCACAAGGTTTATACTACTGTTCTGTTGGTGGTAAAAACACCCACGGTCGCGAGCTAGTAGAGCGCCATGCAGATTTGTGTATCGCAGCTGGACTTAACTTTGAAGGAATCAACCAAGAAGTTGCTTGCGGACAATGGGAATTCCAATTATTCGCTAAAGGTGCCAAGAAAGCTGGAGATGAAATATGGATTGCCCGTTACCTACTTGATCGTTTAACCGAAGAGTATGGTTTCTACATCGAATACCACCCAAAACCTATCAAAGGTGACTGGAATGGTTCTGGTATGCACGCTAACTTCTCTAACACCACATTGAGAACTTGTGGAGACCGCAAAACTTTTGAAGCTATTTGCGAGGCATTCAGACCTGTGACTGCTGAGCACATCGCTGTGTATGGTGAATTCAACGACCAACGTCTTACTGGAAAACACGAAACTGCCTCTATCCACGACTTTAAATACGGTATTTCTGACCGTGGAGCGTCGATCCGTATTCCGCTTTACGCTGTGGAACACGGTTGGAAAGGTTATTTGGAAGACAGAAGACCTGCATCTAATGCTGACCCCTACAAAGTGGCCGCACGCATCGTCAAAACGGTTAAGTCTGCTAAGATCTAATCCCGATGAACCCTATATAAAAACACCGCTTCGGCGGTGTTTTTTTTGCGCCTATCCGAGTGTTTGGTATAAAAAGGCAGCGTACATACCCAACAACACCAAACCATCTCGCCAATTGAGTCTAAGCCCCTTGGGCAAAAACACCAAGGGCAGCAACACTAAGGCAAACGCCAACATCCAAATCATATCTTGATCCACCAAACCCCGATCGACAATGTGTATCGGCGTGATGATTGCGGTGATTCCTAAAACGGCAAAAACATTAAATATGTTGGAACCCAAAAGATTTCCCAATGAAATCGCCTTTTCTTTCTTCAATACAGCAATCACTGAGGCGGCTAATTCAGGTATGCTCGTACCCACAGAGACCACTGTGATCCCAATAATTCGATCCGAAACCCCCAAAGCAGTGGCTATGGAAACCGCTGACTTCACTAAGAGCTCTGACCCTCCCCATAGGGCTACTCCCCCGATCAGCAGATAACCCCATGTTTTAGCTAAAGAAAGTGGCAAATCATCCTCCGGCAATTCATCCACCACCGCAGTCTTCTGAAATTTGACAATGTACCAAACAAAAAGTCCTAACAACCCAAAGAACATCCAACCCTCTGCCGAACTGATCTGTCCATCAAAGACTGAAGTGCCAAATAATAATAGGGAAGCAAACATCATCACCGGCCAGTCCGTCTTGTAAAAACTGCGGGTGACTTCGATACTCCCCAACATCAAAGTGATGCCCAATACCAAGCCCAGGTTAGCGATGTTTGAGCCCACCACATTGGCCACCGCTAAATCAGGAAAACCATCTAGGGCTGATTGAACACTCACGATTAATTCGGGGGCAGAGGTCGCAAACGAGACCACTGTAAGGCCGATAACTATCTTGGGCACCCGCAGCCTTAACGAGAGAGCGACTGCGGACTTTAACAACCAATCACCACCCGCCACCAACACCAAAAGTCCCACGACCAAAAACAAATAATCCATGATTTTACTAAATTTTAATCCAAAGATAAGTGAAGGTATTTATCTTGCGCCCATGAATTGGATGTTTCCCCTTTTGGCTAAAGCCAACAAACTGATTTTACCCAGTCTGACTAAAAGAAGTGTTGATCTAGCCAAAGCTTCTCGCTGGCAAATCCTGCTCATCGGCTATCGCTATTACGTGACTTCCAGAGCCTTGGAAGCTAGCAATTCCAAAAGCCCCAAAAATTAGCGTACAGGCCTCCTTTAATTTTTGTAAAACACGAATATTTACTCTATATTTGCACCCGCTTTATTAAGCAAACGGCCTCGTGGCGCAACTGAATAGCGCATCTGATTACGGCTCAGAAGGTTACAGGTTTGAATCCTGTCGAGGTCACTTAAGCATCAATCAGATTTGCTATTGGGCTCAACTAATTTTGTTGGGCCCATTTTTATTTGAGCCCTTTCCACAATTGGGATTACCCCAATTCTGTAATCAGTTGCTTAGCCTTATTGTTTAAAAGAACTTGACAACCCAATTTAAGAATTACTTCTTAATTGATGTGACACAAAATGACTTTTGTGCCACCAATTTGACACATAATTGACACAAAATTTTTACCTCA
>JALQVG010000113.1 GCA_023260435.1 Flavobacteriaceae bacterium
AATTGCTTAAAATCAGCTAAAGTCCCCAGCTCAGGATGCAGGTCTTTATGGCCTCCTAAATGAGAGCCAATTCCCCAAGGCGAACCCACATCGCCCTTTTGAGCATCAGTAGCGTTGTTCTTCCCTTTTCGGTTGACCTCCCCGATGGGATGAACCGGGGGAAAATACAACGTATCAAACCCCATGGCAGCGACCTTAGGCAGTATCTGCATACAATCCTTAAAGGTACCATGCGCTCCCGGGGTGGGTGAAGAAGACCTGGGGAAAAATTCATACCAAGTGCTGAACAGCGCCTTTTTGCGCTCGACCAACACCGAAAAATGAGCGGTAGTGGCGTGAAGCATTTTGGTGGGATGGGCCATAAACCCTTCATCTAATCGGGGATCAAACAATACGGCCAAAGCAGCTTGATGGCGTTCAGCGTCAGCTAGGTTCAAAGCGAACTCCTCCCAAAAAGATCGGTCATTTAATCCCTTAGATTTCAGCAAATGCGGCACATAGAGCGCTCCTTCCAACAGCTCTGAGGTAACAATTTGGTCCGCCTGTACTTTTTTGCGCACCCCGCTGAGCCAATTCAAGGCCTCATCGACCCATCCCGAGACGCAGTAGGTATACTGACCTAAAGCAGCTACGTCAAAATGGGCGCCAAATCGGTCATTCCCTTGGTGGTGCATCGGCACTTCAGTCCACTTTTTTTCAGACTGATGCCTGTATAACAAACTGGCCCTGAGCACGTCGTGTCCGTCGCATAGCACGTCACACTCGACGGTTACTCGCTGACCTGGAATTCTTTTAATGGCATACAGTCCCCCATCAATCGAGGGGTATACATCGGATAAAATAACGCGTTGTTGATTCTGATTCATCACTTAATAAGCTAGAGCACCGATTCCTTGGGCAAATAACGCATTGCTCAAAGCCGGTACCTGTTTTTGTTCTAGTTCGTCTGCTGTTTGTTTGTGGCCGACCCAGATCTGCTGCAACTCGGCTACTCTTTGACGGGTACCTTGAGTGATCCGAGGCTGGTCAGAGTCTCCCTCGTTGAATGCGCGGATATAGTTGGCTGTAAATCCGTTGACATAGTTTTCTACATCGTCATACGCTTTGCTCAGTCGCTGAACCATCAGCGCATCCCAGGCACCGATAGCCGCAGAAACTTTTTGTGCTTGCTGACGCAAATCACCCTGCAGCAACCCTTCCTGTGCCAACAAGGCATCAATCCTTCCTTTAATCGCATACAATCGGTTGACCTGCTGAGTCATTTGGTTGTAGGTAGCTTCAGCACTGGACATAAACTCGTGGTAGTCGGCATAGTGCGCTGACGTGGTTTCATAATGTGGGTTGGCCTTGATTTCAACAGGCACCGTCAACGTTTGATTGCCGACCAACAGCGTGGCGCTATAAGTCCCCGGTGAAGCTTTGTGACCCCTGAAACTCGCTTCTATATAGACCGCAGGCACCCCTTCTAGTTGGGGATAACGCATGTCCCAAACAAAGCGATTTAACCCTTTGTTTTTATCCAACACCGGCGCTTTAGCGGGGTAGCCCTCATAGGGTACAAAGGTTTTATCGTCTTTAGAACTAAATGAACGGACCAGTGCCCCTTGGGCATCCCTGAGTTCCAACGTAATTTCTTCTCCTGGTTTCAATTCAGGGAGTTGGTAGTAAAGCACCACCCCATTGGCCGGATTGACGCCGGCAAAATCATCGGTTCCCGAGGGATTTTTGGCATTCATGCCGCTGTACCAATTCCCGATGACGGCTGGCTCAGGCGTGTACAACTTAGCGGTGTTTCCCGGTGTGTATTGACGCAAGAGCGGCATGTCGTCAAAAATCCAAAAAGAACGCCCTTGGGTAGCCAGAACCATGTCCCCGTGTTTGATCAACAAATCGGTAACGGGTACAACGGGCAGGTTTAACTGAAAAGGTTGCCATTGAGCACCTCCGTTAAAGGATACATACACTCCGAGTTCGGTCCCGGCCAACAATAAGTCTTTGCGCACTGGATCTTCGCGCACCACTCGGGTGTAAGCTCCCTGGGGAATACCACTGGAGCTATTTTTCCAGGTTTTTCCGTAGTCTTTAGATACGTAAATCCCCGGAGTAAAGTCATTAAATTTATACCGTGTGGTGGCGATATAGACCGTACCTGGGTCGTGAGGCGATACTTCAATGGCATTGATCAAAGTTTCCGGAAGTCCCTTGGGGGTAATGTTGGTCCAAGTGGCCCCACCGTCCTTGGTGATGTGGACGAATCCATCATCACTTCCAGTGTACATCACACCCGACTCATGAGGAGATTCAATGATATAGCTCAAGGTTCCGTAATTCTCTGCGCCCACAGCCTCATTGGTATAGGGAATTCCTCCATTGCCTTGTTTATCGTCTTGGTTTCTGGTTAGATCCCCGGAAATAACGTCCCATGAATGACCTTCATCACGGGTGCGCAACAAATACTGCGCACCGTGGTAATAGGTGTTTTCCTCGTGGACAGAACGGATGATAGGCGCATTCCAGTTGAACAAATATTTCATTTGACGGGCCTCAAGTCCTAGGTATTGAATCGGCTCAATCATGATGTTGGTCCCGGCCAATGTCTTCATGTCCACCACATCAATAGAACCTAAATAGCTACCACCCATCGTTTTGGTTGGATTCTTTGGATCAAACGCCAAAAAAGCACTCTCTCCCCCAGCCGCATACTGCCAATGCCTTTGATCTATACCTCCACTGCCCAAGGCCAAACTAGCGATGCGTAAGGAGGTGTTGTCCTGCTGTCCCGCATAAACGTTGTACGGCCACAAATCATCGACGGCAACCCGGTACAACTGGGCTGTCGGCATGTTCTCTTGGTCAGTCCAGTGCGCTCCACCGTCAAAAGTGATGGAGACTCCTCCGTCATCAGCCACCGCCATGTTCTTGGAATTGGCAGGATTGATCCACAAGTCGTGGTAGTCTCCGTGGTAGGCATCGATGCGGGACCAGGTCTGACCAGCGTCTTTAGACTGAAGGTAAGAGGCGTTAAGCACATTGACTACTTCCCGGTTGTTGGGATCCGGAAACACCTCGATGTAGTACCAAGCTCTTTGAATCAATCGGTGGTCCCCGCTGACTCTGCGCCAACTGCCCCCAGCATCTTCGGACAAAAACAATCCGCCTTTTTCTGCATAGGTATCACTTTCCACTAGGGCGTATACCCAATCTGAATCTGCCCGAGATACGGCGATGGACATTTTGCCTTTCTCCTGGGGCAGGCCATTTTCTATCTTTTGCCAGGTCTTCCCAGAATCTACAGATTTGTATAAACCGCTTCCAGGCCCCCCGGAACGAACCACCCATGGCTTGCGCTCATGATCCCACATGGAAGCGTACAGAATTTCTGGGTGATGAACATCGATGGACAAATCATTACATCCGGTGGTGGTGTTGACAAACAGCACCTGAGTCCACGTGGCTCCACCATCCGTTGATCGGTATATTCCCCGCTCAGTGCTCGGTCCATTTAAGGCCCCTTGAGCGGCCACCCAAACCCAATCAGGATTGGTCGGATGGACGATGATTCGCGCAATCTGACGGGTTAGGGTAAGACCCAGGTGTTTCCAGGTTTTTCCCCCATCGATGGACTTGTATACCCCGTCTCCATAGGAGGTCATTACACCTCTGGGAGCGTGCTCACCCATACCGACATAAACGATTTCAGGGTGGCTTTCAGATACAGTGACCGCACCTACGGAACCCGTTTTGAAATAGCCGTCAGACACATTGGTCCAGCGGTGCCCCGCGTCGGTGGTCTTCCAAAGCCCACCACCCGTTGAGGCCATATAATAAGTCAATATATCGTTAGAAACACCAGTAACCCCATTGGCACGGCCACCTCGAAAAGGTCCGATATTACGGTATACCGCAGCGCTTAGATCCTCTTGAGCATTTTGCGCGGTCAGGCTCATGATGGCCCCAAAAAGAAGGCCGATAAACGGTAATTTTTTCATAGAAAAAAAACTAAATTGTTCTGTTTTAAATATAACCAATAAATTACTTCACACACACATGATACGCCGCCACCTTCTTTTTGTACTCCCCTTGCTGATGCTATTTGCTATGGGTTGTAGCAACCGATCAAACGACACGACTACGGATCAAAAACCTGCTTTTTCGCTGCAACGCGCTGCGCAAAAAGACAAGACCGATAGCGTTGTCCAAGCTGATCCAGCTTCCACGCGGATACCCAAGCAACCATAAGCGTCGGCAAGTTTCACAAAGTCGGGCACCATGATGGTGTCGGGTCCGGTGTGAAGATCGGTGTTCGAGTAACGCTCGTTGTAGAACAGGGTCTGCCACTGGCGAACCATGCCGAGCGAAGAGTTGTTAATGATGGCGACCTTGA
>JALQVG010000004.1 GCA_023260435.1 Flavobacteriaceae bacterium
CGCAACAGCAGAGAATTCAATGCCTTGAGCAAAGAAGTTGAATTCCAAGAACTTGAAATCGAATTGGCTGAAAAGCACATCCGAGAGTTTAAAGCGCAAATCGAGCACAAAAAAGAAGTCATCGAAACTTCCACCGAAAAACTAGCGGAGCGCACGGAACACCTCAACCACAAAAAATCTGAACTCGATGCGATTCTAGCTGAGACAGAAAAAGAGGAAAAAGCCTTAGTGGCCAAATCTGAGGAGCTTCAAACCCAAATCGAAGAGCGTTTGTTGGCGGCATACCACCGCATAAGAACTAAAGTGGTCAATGGCCTAGCTGTTGTAGCTATTGAACGCGGAGCTTCAGGAGGGTCATTCTTCACTATTCCACCTCAAGTACAGGTAGAAATCGCTGCGAGAAAGAAAATCATTACCGACGAACACTCTGGCCGTATTTTGGTCGATTCTGTTTTAGCTGATGAGGAACGCGAAAAAATGGAAGCTTTTTTTGCTACCCTTTAAATAGACTTAGTCTTCAATACCCACAAAAAAAGGGGGACCGCTGCGCGGTCCCCCTTTTTTGTAGGCTATAAATCAATTACTCTAAGATTCCGTCAACAATACCGTAGGCGATAGACTCATGGGCGTCCATCCAATAATCACGGTCAAAATCTTTGAGTACTTTCTCAACGCTTTGACCGCAGTTTTGCGCTAAAATCTCTGCGCTCAACTGTCTGGTTTTGATAATTTCTTTGGCTTGAATTTCAATATTTGACGCTTGTCCTCGTGCACCACCACTGGGTTGGTGAATCATCACCCGAGCATGCGGCTGGATAAATCTTCTACCTGGAGCACCTACGGACAAAAGAATAGATCCCATAGAAGCAGCTAACCCACTGCAAATAGTCGAAACGGGACTCTTAAGGGATTTAATGGTGTCGTAAATGGCAAATCCAGAGGTTACATACCCCCCTGGACTGTTGATGATCAATTGTATTTCTTCCTGTCCGATGGCATCTAAATAAAGGAGGCGATCGATGACGTGTTTGGCTGAATCATCATCTACCCCACCCCACAAAAACACTTTTCTCTGATCAAGCATGGCTTGATCTAACTGATCTTGAATTCTACCTTTTTTAGTACTCATGGAAATTTATATTGAATTTCAAAGGTACATAAAACCGAGGGATCATAAAAAATCAACGGGCAAATCACCACTGTTTTTTATCTATTTTTACACCCTCAAAAACATGGAATGAAATCACTTGGGTTGATCTTAAGGCACCGCAGATATTTTGCACCGGCTTGGGCATTTATGAGCTTGAACTTGGTCTACGGTACATGGGCTATTTACATACCCACCATCAAGGCACAACTTCAGATCGACAAATCATCATTGGGCATCGCTATTTTTTTTATGGCCATGGGTTCCTTTTTGATTTTACCCATAGCTCCAAAAATCAATGATTACCTAGGTTGTGGTAAAGCGACCACCTGGGGGATTTTAGCTTTGGGCTTGTTGGGTATACTCCCCTTTATTGCTCCCACCTACCCATTTTTATTGGGAGGTTTATTTTTATTAGGTGCTGCACAAGGTTTTTTAGACATCTCCATGAATGCCACAGTGGCAGAAATTGAACGCAGAGATCAAGTCACTCTGATGACAGCCATGCATGGTTTTTTTAGTCTTGGAGGTGTTTTGGCCGGTTTGGGAACATTTGCCATGGCATGGTTTACCCATGCGTATGAACACATGGCGCTGTTGTTGGTGTTGATGATTTTCGTCAACCTTTTTTTCTTTGGCGCTTACAAGGACATTACCAGTGAAGTAAAAAAAGAAAGTGAGTTTTCCCTAAAATACCTAAAACCCTTACTGCTTTTAGGGATCATTTCATTTGTGGTCATGGGAAGTGAGGGGGCTATAGTGGATTGGAGTGGACTATACCTTCAGGAAATTGTACAGTTGGAAAACCAATGGATAGGTGCTGGATTTTTAGGGTTTTCCATAGCCATGACTACAGGTCGATTTTTTGGTGATGGGATCAGCCAACGTATTGGATCGGAAAAGATACTGGCCTTGGGGGCTGCAGTAGCCACTATAGGTTATTTAGGCGTCCTTCAAGACCAATTCTTATGGAGCATCAGTGGGTTTACCGCCATTGGACTTGGACTATCCGTGGTTATTCCTGAACTGTTTCGCATGGCTGGCCGACAAAAAACGATTAATCCGAGTAAAGCTATGGCCATCGTTGCTGGTTTTGGGTACAGTGGATTTTTAACCGGACCCGTTATATTGGGCTTTATTGCGGAAGGATTTGGACTGCGTACTAGTTACTACAGCTTGTTGGGAGCTGTAATCGCCGTATTCTTTACCGCTGTGTTGTTGATCACTAAACCAAAAGAATAGACATGCACTTTCTACCTCCAGCTATAGAAGCCTACGCGCATTCCCACAGTGAGGAAGAGCCCGCATTGTTGGCTGAACTCAGAAGAGATACCCACCTAAAACATATTCAACCCCGAATGCTCTCTGGACATTTTCAGGGAAGACTCCTCTCTGTGCTCTCAAAAATCATCAAACCCAAAACGGTATTGGAAATTGGCACCTATACCGGTTATTCGGCCCTGTGTTTGGCCGAAGGATTGCCTGATGACGGTATCCTGCACACCATAGAAGTCAATCCTGAACTGAGAAAAATCCAAGAAGAGTACATTGCGCGAGCAGGTTATCAAAATCAAATTGTACTCCATACGGGTGACGCCTTAGCGCTTATCCCTCAACTTGACATCGAAATTGATCTGGTATTCATCGATGCAGAAAAGAAAAACTACCGCGCGTATTTTGACGCTGTGCTGCCAAAAATGAAATCCGGAGGTGTGTTGTTGATTGACAATGTTCTGTGGACAGGAAAAGTTGTTGAGCCCTTAGACCCCAAGGACAAAACTACAGAAGCGTTAATGTCGTTTAATCAATTCATGAAGGAACACCCGAGCTTGTCCACGGTGCTGATGCCCCTAAGGGATGGATTGACGATGAGTTTGGTACGCTGATTAAAAATTACGCTTCATCGATCCGGGGACTTCGGTAATCGACTTTTTCACCTCATCGATTTCCTTTTGAATATCTTGAGTGATTGAGGTGTCTATGCCGTTTTTTTCGGCTGTTTTGTAGATCTCTTTTTTGATGTCTTCAGTGGCATCCTTAAGCTGCCTCATTCCCTTCCCTAAGTTTCTGGCAATCTCGGGAATCTTGTCAGCGCCAAAGACCAACACCACGACAAACATGATAAAAAATATCTCGGCCCCGCCGATAAACCAAGGAATAAACATGAAGCAAATATAACAAGTTCCCCGTTGATGACTTAAAAAAAACGCTGCCTTTTTGGGGCAGCGTTTTTAGTTTTGTTCAAGTCATATCAGTTTTTAATTCCTTGTTTGAACTGGTCAAACTCGGACTTAGTCTCTTTTTTCGGCCAGCTGTTGTTGGAGGTGTCGATGTCTGCCGTTTCCAATAATGGATCGACAACGACACCAACAATTTCTTTTTCAGAAGACACGACGCGTTTCACCTCAAGATCATTCTTTCTCCAGATTTCTGCTGGATACTTAATGGTTTCTTTCGTACCATCCGCATAGCTGTACTCCACAATTAATGGCATGGGGATTCCTCCTGGTTTTTCAAAAGATACCTCGTAGAAATACTTAGGATTTTTTAACGCTGCGCGCTCTTCAGCACTGAGGGCATCCATAACGAATTCATTCAACGTTTTAGCAGAATCCATCGGAGAGGCACCTTTTAGTGAAGGATCGAAATCTTCACTGGCTTCATCGACCAAATACACCAATGGGGGAAGATCAGCTTCAGTCAGGTTGTTTTCCTTCATGTACGCTTTCATTTGTGCTGTTGGCTTGTCGGTAACATAGTACTTTTTCACACCTTTTACACCCATATCCACATAGTCGGTAGAATAGAACCAGCCTCTCCAGAAATAATCTAAATCTACGGCAGAAGCATCTTCCATCGTTCTAAAGAAATCCTCTGGAGTTGGGTGTTTAAACATCCACCGCTGTGCATAAGTTTTAAACGCTTTATCAAACAACTCACGGCCCATCACTGTTTCTCTCAATATGTTCAACGCAGTAGCTGGTTTGGCATAAGCATTGGCCCCTAGTTGATAGACGTTTTCCGGGTTAGACATAATGGGCGCTATGGTGCTTTGATCACCGGCCATATAGGACACAATAGCCGATGGTTTTCCACGACGTGAAGGGTACTCTTTATCAGAGCCTAAGGCCTCTGGGTAAGCTTCCCCAAACTCTTGCTCCGCTAAATATTGCATAAACGTATCCAAACCTTCGTCCATCCAACCCCACTGACGCTCATCAGAGTTGACGATCATCGGGAAGAAGTTGTGTCCCACTTCGTGGATGATCACACTCATCATTCCGTATTTTACTCGGTCGGAATAGGTGCCATCTTTCTCAGGACGTCCGTAGTTCCAGCAGATCATGGGGTACTCCATACCCTGATTTTTGGCGTGTACCGAGATCGCTTTGTGGTAGGGATAGTCAAAAGTGTATTTGGAATAGGACTTCAACGTAGAGGCCACTACTTTAGTCGACCAATCTTCCCAAAGCGGATTCCCTTCTTTAGGATACATAGAGACCGCCATTACGGTGCGGGCACCAAACTTAACCGCCATCATGTCTAGAATAAATTTTCTAGAGGTAGCAAATGCAAAGTCACGAACGTTTTGTGCGCGCAATTTCCAAGTTTTGGTGTCGGTGGCAAATCCTTTTTCAGCAGCCTCAATTTCTTCCTGAGTCACTATGACTACCGGTGTATCAAAAGATTTTTGGGCTTGTTCAAATCGGCGCATCATCTCTTTGCTATACACCTCTTTTCTGTTGATCAATTCACCGGTTCCATCAAGCACGTGGTCCGCTGGAACGGTAATATCTACCTCATAGTTACCAAATGGAAGGGCAAATTCACCACTGCCCCAGAATTGATGGTTTTGCCATCCCTCTACATCGCTGTACACAGCCATTCTTGGAAAAAACTGAGCGATTACATAAGCGCGGTTACCGTCTTCAGGGAAAAACTCATAGCCAGAGCGAGCTCTGTTTACCGTATGGTCAGGGATGTTGTACCACCACTTTACGGAGAAACTATAGGTCCCTTTAGAGGCCAAGGCCACAGGAAGGTCAACGCGCATCATAGTTTGGTTAATGGTGTAGGGCAATGCCTTACCGGTGACATCCTTGACAAATTCAATATTAAAGCCTCCGTCAAAGGGTTCGCTCAGATACGCTTCCGTAAATGAAGCCGCTTGCTGAGCCAACGGAACTCCAGAACCGTCCCTCAATGGAGATTTCGAATCTTTAGCGCGAACGTTTTGATCCAACTGAAGCCATAAAAACTCCAAAGCGTCTGGGCTGTTGTTGGTATAGGTAATGGTTTCTTCACCGTAGATGCGCGCATTTTTATCATCTAAAGTGATTTTCATTTTATAATCCGCCTGCTGTTGGTAGTAATCAGGGCCTGGAGCACCTGAAGCAGAGCGATAGGTATTGGGGGTAGCAAACTCCTGATACATTTGTCGGAATTTGTTGGTGTTTTCATGTCCTGGTTGACGACTTGGTGTCGACGACTCTTGACCAGATGCTGTGGCAAATACCAGTGCACTGAGCGCTAGCAGGGTGTATTTGATTTGTTTCATTGTTGAATTTGATTTATGAGAGGTGAATTTACTGAATTTTTAGGTGTCCTTCATTTTCTCGTTAAAATTCCTGGACTATTTCTGGGCGATCACGATCGAGCACCGTACTGCTTTTCTTGCCTTTTAGGTACAGATGTACTACATTCTGCTGTTCTTCAAACAAATCCATCAATGCTCGGTTTTGCACCGATAGCTGTTTTGCTTGTTCCCAGTTGTCTACAGGAAATTCCATAAACAGCACAAACACATCGTTTTGTTCTTTAAGTCCCAGAAGTTTCAACGGTAGAATTTTTCCATCGCGTTTCACCACAAAACGCTGAGTGAGGTATTTTTCCAATAGTCCCTGAGCTCCAGGATGTTGCTTGTCAGTTAACCAGTGTGCCGTGATTCCATAACGATCCTCCATCAATTGCTCCAGATCATCGATAAAAATTCTGGAAGTCACTTGAAGGGTTTTGTCTGCAGCACTGTACCTGATTTCAGAAACACTCAGGTAAAACTTGTGAAAACTCGATAAAGCAAGCCAAAAAAACAACCCCACAAAGAGGTGGGTCAACCATGGATGATACTTCATTGTTCGGTATTAGGGTTTAAAAATAGGGTGCTTTTACGGTCCCAATAGACCCACAGGGCCAACCTGTCTTTACTGCGTGCAATACGGATAAATTCAGGGTCCTGTTCACAGTAATAGAGAAACTCTTCGATTCGACTTTGGGGAATACCCCATTGCTGGATAAAAATAGAATCAGGTGCCCAGCCAGCTGTTTGCTGAGTAAGTGCGTACCTGCGGTCCCGTTCTAAACGTTGTTTCAGCATTTTTGTTCGTCCGTTAATCGCATTGAGTATCGGATTTAAGGGGATAATGCCACCGCCAGTTGTCGCCTCAAAAAGCAATCGTTCTGTTTGGGTTTTGGGCAATACGTATCGATTGGGCAAGGCAAGACTGTACTTAGAAACCTCTGGTGTCGTTTTAATTTTTGAGGCATCTAGCTCCAATTGACCCGATAACCTAAATGGAAACACCACTACTTCATCCAAGCGAATGATACTGTCATATATCTGGTTAAAATCTTGTGCTTGAACAGACCAACTGCCGCAGAAAAAAATCAAGAGCGATAAACCAATAAATCTACTGGACATCCATCATGGCTTTAAACTGATTGCTCTGTGCTACCAAGAAATCAATAAGCTCAAACTCGTTTTTCTTCAACAACAATGATTGTGTGGGCACATGTTGGTCACAATACACTAAGAACTCGGGAATTAATGATCCTGGAAGTGCTAAATCCTGGGTAAAAAATGAATCGTCGTAAACCCGAACCAATAGCTCGCTCAGTTTGAGCTGTGGTCCTTGAGGTTGGTCTTCAGTTTTTGGAGCGCCCCTGAGGAGTTTAAATAACGAGACGAAATTAAGCCCATTTTGGAGCCCACGTACCGACATCGGTTGCGCAATATTATCCACGGAAGTTCCGCGATCGATTTCGTAGTAATAGGACTTGAATTCCTCATTTTTCAGTTTGATGAAGGCTGTTTCGTTTTCAGGTCCCACAACCACCTCTTCCAAGGCGGTCACTTTTTCCGTAACCTCTACGACTAATCTACCGCGATCCAACGTTTGTTGATCAATGATAATACGTGCCAAATTGTAGGACAAAGCCATAAATACCAACTCGTCCCCAACACGTACCGGAAGTTCGAACTGTCCTTGCTCATCTGTGATGGTACTTGCATTGGAGGTGGTGTTGATCACGTGTTCATTGGGAACATACTGACTCCTGTACAATACTTGGCCCTTGATCAATGTTGGGCTCTGGGCATAGACAGAAAGGCTGATCAGTACACCCAACAGGAAGAAGTAGCGCTTCATAGAAATAGATTATGGCACTAAAATAATTCAAAATGCCGAGTAAGCTCCGCCATTTTGACTCGTTTCGACGATTGGAGTGGCTAAAGTTTTGTTAATTTACACTTGATTATATGAGCTATGGCCCACACCGCTAACTATCAATTACTACTGGCCAGTACGAGCACCATGCCTGGTGAGCGCTTTTTGGCCTACCTAAGCGAAGAACTCAACACCCTCTTTGGACACACAAAAACCATCACTTTTATCCCCTATGCGAGACCATCAGGTATGAGTTGGGATAGTTATACCCGTCATGCCAGGCAGACTTTAGCTGCTTTGGGGTATTCGGTGAAAGGAATTCATCAATGGGATAACCCATTGGATGCCATTCAAGAGTCTGAGGCATTTTTTACTGGAGGAGGAAATACCTTTGCTTTGGTGCACAGTTTACACGAATTTGGCTTGATGGAAGCATTGGCCAGTAGACTAGCTGAAGGCATACCTTACTTGGGATGTAGCGCAGGCACCAATATTGCGGGACTTACCATGCAAACCACCAATGATATGCCCGTTGTATATCCCGCTAGTTTTAAAACCATGGGTATCCTCCCATGTAACATAAACGCCCACTACACAGAAGCCATTATCCCCAACCATCAAGGAGAAACACGGATGGGGCGAATCCAAGAATTTCAATCATTCAACCCCATTCCTGTGGTGGGTTTGCCAGAAGGTACTTGGTTGAGGGTGAAAGGCCACAGCATTCATCTAGAAGGGAATGGACAAGCAAAAATGTTTACTCCAGACCAACCTCCTCAATTCATCGATCAAATTCCTTTTCATGCAGGACAATACCATTAAAATTCGGCCCATTAGTGCCCTGGACACCTATGTAGTACGTCATCCAGTGCTCCGACCTGGAAGGCCCTTGGAAACCTGTGCTATGGGAGGTGACCATCGTCAGGATACAATCCACCTAGGGGCATTCGACCTGGTTGACGATCAACTGGTAGGTGTGGCTACACTTTTGGTGGAAAACAGCCCCTACTTCCCAGGGTTAATCGGCGCACAGCTCAGAGGCATGGCCGTACTTCCAAGTCATCACAGAAAAGGAATCGGCGCCGAACTGGTCAGGGCCCTAGAAGAAATTGCACGCCAGCGAAAAGATGAAATTCTGTGGATGAATGCCCGCGTCAGTGCGCAGCCATTTTACACAGCATTGGGCTATAAGGAGATAGGTCCTTTGTTTGAAATAGACCCCATAGGACCACACTATGTGATGTACCGTTCCTTGTAAAGGAAATTTGTGTTTATTGTGGTAAAAATGAACCGGCATTCAAGAATGAGTGTATTTTTGTGCTGTATTTTGCACTGTTTATCGAATAAAATTCCCTGAAATGAACAAAAAAGTATTATTGATGATCCTCGACGGATGGGGTGTTTCGCCAAATCCAGCCGTTTCTGCCATAGACCAAGCCAATACCCCATTTATCGATGGTTTATACAAAACCTACCAACACGCCACCCTGCGTACAGACGGGATGCATGTAGGATTACCTGAAGGACAGATGGGGAACTCCGAGGTAGGTCATATGAACTTAGGAGCAGGAAGAATTGTGTATCAAGATTTGGCCAAAGTTAATTTGGCGGTATCACAGGGAACATTAGCCCAAGAAGAAGTGATCAAAAAAGCGTTTAATTATGCTAAAGTCCAGGATAAACCGGTTCACTTTTTAGGATTGTTATCCGATGGTGGGGTACACGCGCACATAGAACACATCAAAGCACTGGTTGATGCAGGAGAAGCCGCAGGGATTCGCGGGTACATTCACGGATTTACCGATGGACGGGACGTAGATCCCAAGAGTGGTGCGAGTTTTATCCAAGATTTATCCGAGCACTGTGCGGGGAAAAAAACGCAATTGGCTACCCTAGTAGGTCGTTACTACGCCATGGATCGCGATAAACGCTGGGAACGCGTTAAAATCGCCTACGATGCACTCGTGCACCACACAGGTACCTTTACCGATGATTTTGTCGGGTCACTGAAAGAGAGTTACCAACAAGGGGTGACCGATGAATTTATTCAACCCCTGATTTCAAATCAAGTACCCGAAGCAGATGCGCGAATCAAAGAGGGTGATGTAGTGTTCTTTTTTAATTTCAGGACAGATCGGGGAAGAGAATTGACACAAGTGCTGAGTCAGGAGGATTTCCACGAACAAAACATGCATAAAATGCAGTTATACTTTGTCACTTTGACCAACTATGACGAATCCTTCCAAAACGTTGAAGTGGTGTTTAATAAAGATAATATCGAAAAAACGTTGGGAGAAGTCATTGCTGACTTTGGCAAAACCCAAATTAGGATAGCCGAAACAGAAAAATATCCACACGTCACCTTCTTCTTTAACGGAGGTAGAGAAACGCCCTACGCAGGAGAATCCAGGATATTGTGTCCCTCACCGAAAGTAGCTACCTACGACCTTCAGCCAGAAATGAGCGCCTTCGACATCAGAGATGCGATCGTCCCAGAGCTCCAAAATGGAGCTGCGGATTTTGTGTGTTTAAACTTTGCCAATCCAGACATGGTAGGGCATACTGGAGACTTAGCTGCAGCCATCAAGGCCTGTGAGGTTGTGGATAGTTGCGCCCATTCCGTGATCGATGCTGCCTTGAGTCAAGACTACAGTGTCTTGGTGATTGCTGACCATGGGAACTGTGATACGATGATCAATCCCGATGGAACCCCCAATACAGCCCACACTACTAACCCAGTTCCCTTTATTTTAGTGGAGCGCGAAAAACGCGGTGTCAAGAGCGGTGTTTTAGGCGATATTGCGCCCACTATTTTGGACTTGATGGGAATTCCTCAGCCCGAGCTGATGACCGGAAAATCACTATTGGCTTAAGACGCGTATCGATGATTATACCTAAAAGCTCTGAAGAAATTGAGTTGATGCGCGAAAGCGCCTTGATCGTGTCAAAAACATTGGGCATGTTGGCTGGTGAAGTAAAGCCTGGCATCACGACCCTAGCCTTGGATGCACTGGCCGAAACCTTTATACGCGACCACGGAGCATTACCTGGTTTTAAGGGGCTTTATGACTTCCCTAACACGCTGTGTATGAGCCCCAATGCCCAGGTTGTTCACGGAATTCCCAACAACAAGCCTTTGGAAGAAGGAGACATTATCTCCATCGATTGCGGCGCCTTAAAAAATGGTTTTTATGGGGACCATGCCTACACATTTGCCGTTGGAGAAATCGATCCTGCTACAGAAAAACTATTGAAAATCACCAAAGAATCGCTGTACGTAGGTATTGATGCCTTTCGCAAAGGAAACCGGACAGGCGATGTCGGCTACGCCATTCAACACTACACCGAAGCACATGGTTACGGCGTAGTGCGGGAATTGGTAGGCCATGGTGTAGGCAGAAAAATGCATGAAGATCCAGAAATGCCCAATTACGGACGCAGAGGTCAAGGAAAGCAATTTGTCGAAGGGATGGTGGTGGCCATAGAACCTATGATTAACCAAGGCACACACCGCATCAAGCAACTCAAAGATGGTTGGACCATTTTAACCGCTGATGGGTTGCCCTCGGCACATTTTGAACACAACGTAGCATTGGTCAATGGACAACCTCAATTGTTGAGTACCTTCAAGTACATCTATGACGCATTGGGTATTTCTAGCGACGAAGAAAAACCATTTATATCCGCTTAAATGAAAACCATTTTGCGTTGGGCCTTGCGTTTGATTCCCAGACCGTGGATGATTCAATTCAGCTATGCAGCGGCACCTATATTGGGCTGGTGGTATCGAGGAAATCGCTATGTTGACCCTATAGACCAGCGAGGCTATCGAAGTTTTCTGTCCTACGGTTACGGAAAAATGCGGGATCAAGTACTGGCACCCGGTACACTTTCCTTAGAGCGTCACCGACTGCTGTGGTTATTTTTACAACAGAAAACAGATTTCTTCACCAAGCCAAGGACCCTGATGCATGTGGCTCCAGAACAAGCGTTTTACCACCGTTTTAAGGCCATGAAGCACCTTTCAGTGACTTCCGTTGATTTGTACTCACCACTGGCAGATGTAAAAGCAGACCTGTGTGCCTTGCCGTTTGCAGACCACACATTTGATGTGATCTTTTGCAATCATGTGCTGGAACACATCGCCGATGACCAAAAAGCATTATCCGAAATGTACCGCGTACTGAAACCTGGGGGTTGGGGGATTTTTCAAGTGCCCCAAGACTTATCCAGGGAGGTGACCTATTCCGATGACTCGATTACGGATACCAAACAGCGGGCCAGCATATTTGGCCAATACGACCACGTGCGTATCTACGGTAAAGATTACGGAGAACGATTGGTCCAAGCGGGATTTAACGTGGAAATGGTCGATTTTACAGCAACGCTTACTCCAAGTGATATTGACCGTTACCGATTGGCGCCTGGTGAGTTAATTCCCTGGGTGCACAAACCAAAAATCAGTAGCTAACGGGTGCCAAACCCAGGCGTTTCCCAAGTCAGTAAACTTCCATCAGGAGCAGCATAAACGGCAAATACCTCCAAACATTCATCTACACGACCAGCGCATTGTTGCCGGGAGACCCAAGCTTGAGTGCGCTCCAGCCCCATAGCCATGAAGGCAGTAGCATAGGCATCAGCCGTGGCGCAATCAGGGGCGATAACACTGACGGCCAGCGTGGAAGAAGGCTGGGCTTTTCCTGTAATCGGATTGATGGTGTGGACAAACTTCTGACCAGTTACTGAATCCAACACAAACTTGCGGTAGTTACCCGAAGAAGCCATGGCGCCTTTAGTTAAGGTAATGGTCCGTATAGGTTGTGAGCGATTCTCGGAAGAGGGATCATCTATGCCTATGCGCCAAGGATTGTTTTTAAGCGTGTTTTTGCCCTTAACCAAAACTTCTCCCCCAACCTCAATTAAATAGTTAGTATACCCTCTTTGATCGAGCATATGCCCCATTCGATCAATCGCATACCCCTTAGCTACAGCATTAAAATCGAGGTACATTCCCTTTTTTTGAAAAGAAACCTGGTTCTGCATATCGAGTAAGACCTGATTGAACCCAACTAGTTGGTGCAATGAGTCCATGATCGCTTCGCGATCACCTGATACAGACTCAGGGCCAAACCCCCAAGCGTTTACTAAAGGACCTACGGTAGGATCAAAAAAACCTTCCGTATCGGCATATACATGCTGCGACAAACGAAAAACGTCGGCAAACATTTGATCCACAACGACCCCCTGTTCCCCATCGTTGATTCTAGAAATATCTGACGTAGGATCATAGGTGGACAATGATCGATTAACGGAATGAATCAAGGAATCTAATCCTGGCATCAGTTCAGGAGTTTCCTCGGTCAAGACCACTATAGTATAAGTGGTTCCAAAAGCCTCTCCCGAAAACGTATACCGCTCGGTAGCCGGCTGACAGGAGAGCAATAGACAAAAACAAAAAAAACTAACGACCTGTTTCATAAGGGATCAATCCCGTATATACTACGGTATAAGGTTCATTGAGGTACAAAGGTAAGGTAGGGTCTTGGGTGTTTTGCAGTCCTACGCCGGCAAAAAAGGTTTCGGCATGAAACGTTTGTGCATGGGCATACATTTTATCCATCACGGCCAATGGCAGTTCAGGGTGATCGGGATAAGTAAACGCTTGAACCACCACAAATATGCGTTTTCTGTCTTTTTCACAAACAAACTGTGGATGCTTTTTCAGCGTGCTGTTGACAGCAATAAACTCATAGCCGAGTTCTTTGAGTGATTCCCCCACCAAATTCATGGCTAAATTATGCCGTTCTTGTTCGTCTAGTGCTTTCATAGTGCATAAAAAAACCGACAGTAAACTGCCGGTTTATTTTAATTAACCTCCGAAATCATCGAAGCGTATGTGCTCGTCTGGAATACCAAAATCTTCACCCATTTTCTGAACAGCTTTGTTCATCATTGGGGGTCCACAGAAATACAATTCGATATCTTCAGGATTCTCGTGTTTGGACAAATACTGATCGATTACTACGTTGTGGATAAATCCAACGAACCCATCACCAGGAGCTTCTAGATTTTCCTTGACTTTCCAGTTGTCCTCTTCCATAGGCTCTGACAAAGCCAAGTAAAACTTAAAGTTAGGGAAATCGCGCTCTAGGGCACGGAAGTGATCTAGGTAGAACAATTCTCTTTTAGAACGACCGCCATACCAATAAGTGACTTTTCTATTGGTCTTTAGGGTCTTGAACAAATGATACAAATGCGACCTCATTGGGGCCATACCGGCACCACCACCAACATACAACATTTCGGAATCCGATTCATTGATGAAGAATTCTCCATAAGGACCTGAGATAACCACAGGATCACCTGCTTTTAGACTGAAAATGTATGAGGAAGCAATTCCTGGGTTCACATCCATCCAACCGTTTTTGGCGCGGTCCCATGGCGGCGTAGCAATACGAACGTTGAGCATCACCTCGCGTCCTTCAGCAGGGTAAGAAGCCATAGAATAGGCGCGTACCACTGGCTCAGGATTCTTCATCACCAATGGCCACAGGTTAAACTTATCCCACTCAGCTTTAAACTTATCTGGAGTTTCGTGTTCTTCAGGGTGAGCCGTGATGTCGATATCTGCATACTTTACCTCACAAGCAGGAATTTCAATTTGGATGTACCCACCTGCTTTGTAGTCCATATCCTCAGGGATCTCAACGACAAATTCTTTGATAAAGGAAGCTACGTTGTAGTTGCGCACCACTTTTCCTTCCCATTTTTTAATACCAAACACCTCTTCAGGTATAGTGATATCCATGTCTTGTTTTACTTTCACTTGGCAAGCAAGACGAGCCCCTTCATTGAGTTCTCTTTTGGAAAAGTGAGGAATTTCAGTAGGCAATGCTTCACCACCTCCACTGTTTACATGACATTCGCACTGAATACATGTTCCACCTCCACCACAAGCAGAAGGCAAGAAAATTTTGCTGTTTCCCAAAGTAGACAACAGTGAGCCTCCAGAGGATACCTCAATTTTTTTAGATCCATTAATAGTTATAGTCACTGGACCAGAAGGAGATAATTTCTCCTTGGTAAACAACAACAAAGCTACCAACATTAATAGCAGCACCAAGAAGGCGACTACAGTGATGGTTACGGTTCCGAAAGTACTTGCAGCTAACAACATAGGAATTAGTTTTCAGGGTTGTTTTGATAAGCCATAGGTGCAGGTGCTGCTTCTAAGGCTGGTGATTCAATAACACTGTCGACAACAACAGAGTCCAAAACCTGAGGAGCAACTGGGGCTTCTACAGGGGTGTTTTGTGCTACAGGAGCTTCATCTCCACCGGTCAACATACCACCAAAGCTCAAAAAGCCGATCGCCATTAGACCCGTTAGGATAAAGGTAATTCCCAATCCTCTAAGAGGCGCAGGGATATTGGAATAGCGAATCTTCTCGCGAATAGCGGCAATCGCTAAAATGGCAAGAAACCAGCCAATTCCTGAACTAACACCATAATTAAAGGCCAGTGCAAGACTGGGGATTTCTCTGGATTGCATGAATAGAGAACCACCCAAAATCGCACAGTTTACGGCGATCAAAGGCAAGAAAATACCCAATGAATTATACAGCGAAGGGGAGAATTTTTCCACGACAATCTCCACCAATTGAACCATGGTAGCGATGGTAGCGATAAATAAGATAAACGACAAGAATCCAAGATCGTAATCAGCGTATTCAGGTCCTAACCAAACCAAGGCACCAGAGCGCAAAAGGTAATAGTCGAGCAGCCAGTTTAGGGGTACCGTGACCGCCATAACGAAAATAACTGCTGCGCCAAGTCCTACAGCGGTGCTTACTTTCTTAGATACGGCCAAATAAGAGCACATCCCCAAGAAGGTGGCAAACACCATGTTGTCAATAAAGATTGACTTAAAAAATAATTCTACGTGTTCTAACATGACAACTTGCTATTAGTGTTCGATCAATTTTGGATTTCTAGATCGCTGTACCCAAATAATGATACCAACGATAATCAAGGCCATAGGAGATAACAACATAAAACCATTGTTCTCATAACCGAGGGCATAGAGACCTGTTTTTGCAATAGGATCTCCCAAAACAGGGAAGCCTAAAAGCGTACCAGACCCAAGTAGTTCCCTGAAGAAACCTATAATTACCAAAATAAGGGCGTAACCAGCGGCATTTCCAATACCATCTAGAAACGCGCGTTTTGGACCATTGGCCAACGCAAAAGCTTCAAAACGACCCATGATAATACAGTTGGTGATAATCAAACCAACAAAAACCGAAAGGGTTTTGCTCAGCTCGTAGGCAAAGGCTTTAAGCGCTTGATCCACAACAATCACCAAAGCAGCAACAACCACCAATTGGACGATAATTCTGATTTTAGACGGGATGATGTTGCGCATCAATGAGATTACTACGTTACCCATAGCCAAAACAAACATCACCGAAAGACCCATTACGATGGAGGCCTTGAGTTCAGCAGTAATAGCCAAAGCAGAGCAAATACCCAACACCTGAATGGTGATCGGGTTATTGTCAGCTAATGGATCTTTGAGTAAGGCTGCGTCTTTTTTATTGAGTAGTGCCATAATTACTGTGCAGATAAGCTGTTAAAAAATGATTCGTATTTTTTGAGAGAAGTACTGAGCATAGCGCTCAAACCGTTTCCAGTAATGGTAGCACCGGCCAAGGCATCTACTTCATTATCGTATTTATCTTCGTTCACCGGATCGTTATTTCCTTTGGCAACCGTCACTCCGACAATAGCGCCGTTTTTCTCGATGGACTCACCGATGAAATCATCCATGAAATAACGCATCTTGATGTTGGCACCCAAGCCTGGAGTTTCTCCTTTGTGATCAAAGTAAGCTCCTTGAATCACCTTTTGGTCATCTACAGAAACAAAGCCCCAAATAGCATCCCAAAGCCCTTTACCGCGCATGGGGACTATATAAAACTTCTTTCCATCCTTCTCTCCTACGAACAAGGGTAGTCGTGGATTTTCTGAGGCTTCTTCGCGTTTCAAATCAATTAAGTAAGCCTCTGGGTCCTCAGTAACCTGACCGTTTTGAATCACAAATTGTTGGGTGATGTACGTTTCAAATTGAGTCTGTACTTCTGAAGTAGGAATAAACACCACGCTGCTTTCATCGTTGTTGTTCACCCCCATCGCATACAAAATGTTTTGCATTTTCTCGAAGCGCTCATTGGTGCTGATTTGTTCTTTCAGTGTAGAAGAAACAAAAGCGAGTAATGAACCTACGATCACCACCATAACCACAGCAAAGGCAATGGTGTAACTGTTTTTTTCTGTATTTATAGCCATTAGTGAGCGGTTTGAATGTTGGGTAAAGAGGTAGCGCGTTTTTTTCTACGGGCCACATTGGCGCGAACTACATAGTGATCAATGGTTGGGGCAAATACGTTCATCAACAATATAGCTAAGAACACGCCCTCTGGATAAGCTGGGTTGAATACGCGGATCAAGACTGAAATAAATCCTATAAAGAAACCGTAATACCACTTACCTAATTCAGTTTGAGCACCCGTTACAGGATCTGTAGCCATAAAAACAATACCGAAGGCTAATCCACCTACAATCAAATGCTGCCAAAATGGGAAGCTCATCAAATCGTAAAACTTGCTGGTTTCGGTAATCCAACCTGCATTGACTACAGAATTAAAAATCAATCCCATCACCAAAGCACCAATAACCGCGCTGACCATAATACGCCAGCTAGCAATTTTGGAATAGATTAAAAATAAACCGCCGAGAAGGATCAGGAATGTGGAAGTTTCTCCCACGGAGCCTGGTATAAAACCAAAGAACATATCCGATACAGAGTAGGTATACTCACCTGCTTTCCCTTGGGCTAAATAACCCAAAATAGTCTCTCCAGAAATAGCATCTGCAGTACCAGCGCGTTCTACAGCTTGGTGTACCCATACCTTATCCCCAGACATCCAAGTAGGGTAGGCAAAAAACAAGAACGCACGAATGGTCAACGCTGGATTTAGGATGTTCATCCCCGTGCCTCCAAATACTTCTTTTCCGATGACCACACCGAAAGCGACAGCAATCGCTAGCATCCAAAGTGGTGTATCCACAGGAACAATCAAAGGGACAAGTATACCGGTAACCAAATAACCTTCCTCGACTTCATGGCCTTTTAACACTGCAAATAAGAATTCGATTCCTAACCCGACGCCATAAGAGACAATCAACAGGGGAAGAATAGTCGTTAATCCCACTACTAAATTGTCCCAAGTCAAAAAGTGCTCCCAAAGGTTGAACTCCGCAGGAAACCCATTGATGGCTGAGAAATGCTGGTATCCAGCGTTAAAGAAAGAAAACAACATCACAGGAATCAACGACAAGATTACTGTGTTCATCGTTCTTTTTAAGTCATCAGCCCCACGAACGTGAGCTCCTGAATGGGTAGTTTCATTGGGCGTGTAAAGGAATGTGTGGATTGCATTAAACGCTGGCGCCATTTTGGTGCCTTGAAACTTGAGTTTAGTCTCGTGTAATTTATCTTTTAAGCTCATCTTTATCCGATTTCTTTTTGTAATAAATCCAATCCTTCTCTTATAATTTGTTGGTGTGGCTGCTTGGAAATACACACAAATTCAGTGAGTGAAAAGTCCTCAGGAGCCACTTCATAAAGGCCTAAAGCCTCCATTTCATCTAAATCTTTAATCATACAAGCTTTAAGTAATTGCATCGGATAGATATCCAAAGGAAATACCTGCTCGTAATGCCCGGTAACCACAAAAGCGCGGTGTTCTCCGTTGGTATTGGTGGTTAGGTTATAGTTCTTTTTGGGGAACAACCAAGAAAAAGTAAGTGCACGCGTGATGGACACTTTTTCTGTCACAGGTTTATTCCACCCAAAAAACTCATAATCATTACCTTCTGGAATAGCTGTCACCGTAGTGTTGTAGAACCCTAAATAGCCCTCTTTGTGCGATTTCTTTCCAGTGAGTACATTTCCATTGATGACACGTGAACCGGATTTTAAACCGAATTTTTTTAAGGCTTCAAACAAGGAGGCTCCTTGTTTTAAAGAGATGTATTGATTTGTTTCAAAACTAGCACCCGCAAAAGCCACTGTTCTCGAAGAATCGTAAATTCCTTGAGTGATCACTTTTCCGATTATAGCTAAATCAGCTGCTTGAATAGTCCAAACCACCTCACCTTTATTCACAGGATCAACTCGGTTGATTAAAGTCCCCACCAAGCCTGCAGGATGCACACCGGAAACCCGATGCAATTGGCAGTGTTTAAGTCCTGAAAAAACAGCACTTCCTTGAGCTGGAACGGATATATGAACAACAGGAGCTAACTTCGCTAACGCAGTAACAGCTGCCTGAACCTCATCGACTTGGTCTTTAAGGATAAAATCCAATTCAGCGGCCAATGGGGCTGTGTCCAACCCAGCAATAAAAATCGCCTTAGGAGTTGTTTGTACACCTGCGATCACATCGTAGGGTCTTTGCTTGATCAAAGGCCAGCAACCAGAAACCAGCAGAAGTGATTTGATTTGATCCGCTTGGGCAGCATGCAGATCCAAAACAGCGTGTTTCACCTGCTTTTGTTCCGAATCCGCTAAGATATCCACAGACAATATACGTCTGCGCTCTCCCCTGTGGATTTCTTGCACCAAGCCGCTTACTGGGGCGACAACAACTACTTCTGGACGGTCTTTGTCACAAAACAAAGGCTCGCCAGACTGTACTGTTTCTCCAGTCTTTTTAAGCATTTTTGGGGTCAATCCATGAAAGTCCTCTAGTTGAATTCTGTAGTTCTTTGGGGGTGTAGCTGGAGCGATCTCGCGGGCTGCCGCGCCGACCAACTTGATGTCCAACCCCTTTTTAATGTGGATGTCTTGAGACATAATCCTTGAAACTAGGTGGTTAAAATTTGGGCACAAAAATAAGGCACATAGCTTTGTTTTCATAATAAATAATTGAATTATTTTCAGAGAAATTCAAGGGGGCTGTTTTTGGTAAAATTTGTATTTTTATAGAATGGTTCTTCCTTGCAAAAAATCCATTATTTCACTCTGTTTTTTGTTGGTTATTTTCTCCTCTAAGGCGCAAAAAATCACAGAAATCTCTCCCCCTGAATACATCAAAACGATTGAGTTTTGGGATAGCCAGTCGAGAAACTTTCCCATAATTTTCCCTCAGGAGCGCGCTTTGCTGGAATTTGATGATTTGTCGGCAGTCGAAAAAGATTATTACTACGAGATTACCCACTGTAATGCAGATTGGGAAACCTCTAGATTGCTTAAAACGGAATACCTACAAGGAAACGATCGTTTGCGCATCACCCAATACACCAACAGCACAGGTACCTACACACCCTACAATCATTTTCGATTATCCCTACCCAATGAGCAAACTCAATTTAAACACAGTGGCAATTTCTTAATCACTGTTTATGAAGGATCTGGCAAAGCTGTTTTCTCGAGGAGATTTGCCGTCATTGACCCCAAAACTACCGCACAAATGTCGATTAAACGAAGTAGGGACATGTCACAGATCAACACCCATCAATGGGTTCAGTTTTCGATAGCCAGCACAGGAATATCCGTACAAAACCCCAACAATCAAATAAAACCTGTGCTCTTACAAAACGATCGATGGGATCGATCCGTTCAAGGACTAAAACCACAGTATAACAATGGGAAGCAATGGATCTACCGCTATGGTTCAGCCTCTGGGTTTCCAGGTGGTAACGAATTTAGGTATTTTGACACAGCCCAACTCAGAGCGAGCAATAGCGCTGTACAAAGAATTGAACTCACTGATCTATACCACCACTATCTGTTTGCTGATCTTCCGAGAAACAATAAACCCTACACCTTGTTTCCAGACTTAAATGGCCGATTTTCCGTTCGGAGTCAAGGGACAGACATGCCTGAACGTGAAGCCGATTATACCTGGGTACATTTTGCACTCGAGGCGCCAGAAAGTCAATCCGGCGACAAAATTTATTTAATCGGTGGATTTAATCGTTTTCAGACCAGCCCTGAGTATGAACTCTCCTTTAACCCGGGTAGCCAACGCTACGAAGGGGCCTTTTTGTTCAAGCAAGGATTTTATAATTATGGATATGCCCTGGTTGACGCCTTGGGCAAAAAGAGCGAAGAGGCCGTTGACGGAAGTTTCCACCTCACGGAGAATCAATACACCCTGTTGGTGTATTTCAGACCACTTGGCGCAGTAGCTGATCAACTTATTGGAATCAGTTCTGTTCAAGGAACTGCTATTGACCCTTAAGCAAGGAGCTCAAGCGATAAACCATGGAATAAACTATATTTGCCCCTTAAAATTACGATGATGTCAAACGCATATTTTACGATCCCAACCCCGATTAACGAACCTGTGCTCAACTATGCCCCTGGTTCCCCAGAACGCGCAGCAGTTGCTGCTCAATACAAAAAATATTATGAGGGTCACGCCGACATACCTATGTATGTTGGTGGAGCTGAAGTAAGAACGGACAATACGCGAAACATAACCCCTCCGCATGATCACCAACACGTAGTAGGCTACTACCACCTGGCTGACGAAGCTATTGTCGACCATGCTATCTCCAATGCTTTGGCCTCCAGAAAGGCATGGGCAGATACCCCTTGGGAACACAGAGCTGCCGTGTTTTTAAAAGCAGCTGATCTACTAGCTGGCCCCTACCGAGCAAAGATCAATGCAGCTACGATGATCGCTCAATCAAAAACAGTTCACCAAGCAGAAATTGATGCAGCGTGTGAGTTTATTGACTTTTTGAGGTTTAACGCTTATTTCATGACCCAAATATACCGGGATCAACCAGTATCTAGCCCTGGGATATGGAATCGAGTTGAGTACCGACCGCTGGAGGGATTTGTCTATGCCATCACCCCGTTTAACTTTACGGCCATTGCTGGAAACCTACCTGCTAGTGCTGCTTTGATGGGGAATGTAGTGCTTTGGAAGCCATCCGACCACCAAATATTTTCCGCTCAAGTCATCAATGAAGTGTTTCGCAAGGCAGGCTTACCTGAAGGGGTCATCAATGTAGTTTATGGCGATGCAGCCATGGTAACCAAAAAAGTATTGGATCACCCAGATTTTGCCGGATTGCACTTTACCGGGTCTACCCAAGTATTCAAATCTCTTTGGAAACAGATTGGCAACAACATAGAAAAATACAAGACCTACCCCCGCATCGTTGGAGAAACAGGAGGTAAAGACTTTATCATCGCCCACCCTTCTGCACCCCCCAAACAGGTAGCTACTGCCATTGTCCGTGGTGCTTTTGAGCTTCAAGGACAAAAATGTTCAGCGGCTTCAAGGGTATATTTGCCGGAGTCTTCCTCCGAAGAAATACTCGACTTGGTCAAACAAGATTTAGCCAGCATCAAAGCCCCTGGTAGCCCAGAGGACATGGGCTGTTTCGTTACTGCGGTCATTCACGAAGGTGCATTTGACAAATTGGCTGCGGTGATTGATTCTGCCAAAAATGATCCCGAAATAGAAATCGTTGCCGGAGGTGGATATGACAAATCAAAAGGATATTTCATTCAACCTACTGTATTGGTGACCAAAAATCCAAAACACACCCACATGGAAAGTGAGTACTTTGGGCCCATTGTAACAGTATATATATATCCAGACCATCAATGGGAGGAAACGCTTAACCTAGTGGACCAAACTTCTCAATACGCACTCACAGGAGCTGTGCTAGCGGAGGACAGATACGCCTTGGTACAAGCGACCAAAGCTTTAGAAAATTGTGCTGGAAACTTTTACATCAACGATAAGCCTACTGGTGCTGTAGTGGGGCAACAACCTTTTGGAGGGGCACGAGGCTCAGGAACCAACGACAAGGCAGGTTCAGCTCAAAATCTTTTGCGTTGGGTTTCACCGCGATTGATCAAGGAAACGCTTATCGCGCCTGAGGACTACCGCTATCCATTTTTGGGATAGGTTTTACACCTTGTATTTTTGAGGTAAATACACCAATTTTTTGGTTTCAAAAAATGGGTCAGTAAACCATT
>JALQVG010000073.1 GCA_023260435.1 Flavobacteriaceae bacterium
AAGCATGACAAAAGAAGAAAAAAGTAAGAGAGTTACTTTTTCATTGGCTACATATGATATATTAATTGATGGATTGAAGGTGGAAATTAAAAATTCAATGAGATAAAAAAAACATTTGACAAAATTAATACATCTCGTTTGGATATGCAATAATTTATCCATGAATCATTGAATGACTCTTTAGTGGGGAGAGCAGGATTCGAACCTGCGAAGACGTAGTCAGCAGATTTACAGTCTGCCCTCGTTGGCCGCTTGAGTCTCTCCCCTAAGCCTAATTACACCATTTAAAGAACGTCACAACATCACTGTTGTTTTGAGCCGATAGAGGGGCTCGAACCCACGACCTGCTGATTACAAATCAGCTGCTCTAGCCAACTGAGCTACATCGGCATTTACTTTTCTTTTTAGCAAAAAAAAGTCCGCTTTTTCAAACGGACTGCAAATGTAGGGAAATATTTGAGCATTCAAAATATTTTAAAAAAAAATTACGCCATTTTCCTTCGCTTTTCTTTGAGCTCCTTTAAGATTCGTTCAGCTGAGCTGCAAGCTGTGTCAGCCGCCTCCTCAAATGTTTTACATTGTTTCGTCACCACGATGCTTTCCTTGGGTACATGCACCTTTAATTCCATGATCTTATTCTCTTTATCTGAGGTGTTTTCAACTTTCAAAAACACATCTACATCGATCACATGATCGAAAAAATGTTCCATTTTATGGATACGATTTTGGACAAATTCAATCAGACTCTGATCGGCATTAAAATTGACATCTTGAATGGTTACTTTCATCACAGAACTATTTAAATGAAACATATACAGCCCTCTGTGGGGGCTACTTTTTGGTAGATCTCGGATGTGCTCCTCTATATGATTTTTTCAAATCCTCAATACTGTTGTGCGTATACACTTGCGTAGAAGCTAAACTGCTATGCCCCAATAGTTCTTTTACAGAATTTAGGTCTGCACCTGACTGCAAAACATGCGTAGCAAATGTATGGCGCAACATGTGTGGACTTCTTTTCTCCTTAGAGGTCACTTCACTAAGATAGCGATTTACCAATCGATAAACAAATGAATCGGAGAGTTTTCGCCCGTCAGACTGGACAAAAAATGAGTGTGTTTCACTAGGGAGCGCCAAAGCAGATCGATGATTCAAGTAGTGCTTCAACAACGGCAATAACGACTCAATCAGAGGGACCAAACGTTCTTTATTGCGCTTACCGAGCACTTTAATTTGGGAGCGACCGAGATCTACATCAGTCAAATGAAGTCCGATAAGCTCCGCGCGACGAATACCCGTTGCGTACAACAAGGCCAACACTAATCGGTCTCTAGATTCATCAAAATCGAGCTGAGCCACTTGACTACCCCATTGATCAAAAAGCGCATTCATTTCATTGATCGAAAACGGCAAGGATAATTTAGGTCTTGACTTAAGCGACTGGTGCACCTCTAGCGGACTCAACATCAAACATCCTGTTTTCAATAAAAACTGAAAATACGCCTTAAGCGAGGATATTTTGCGATTGATGGTTTGGTGTTTGTTTCCGTGATCCATCAAAAAGACCATCCAGGCCCTGATGTGCGTATATTGCGCTGAATCGATAGAGACTTGAAAGTGTTCCTGTAAAAACGCTTCAAACGAGACCAAATCCCTTACATAAGCCTTAAGGGTGTGCGCAGAAGCCATTCGCTCCATCAAAAGATAATCTTTGAATGCGTTTAGGGACATGATGTCAAGTTAGTGAAAACCAATAAAAACAAAAAAGTCCCGAGGCCGGGACTTTATGTCAATCACATCAAATGTGGTTAAGGAGTCTATAGATCTGCTTGATCTCTTAAGTTCTGGATGTAAGCAGCCTTCTGAACTTGCTTTCTTTTAGTTACTGAAGGTTTTGTAAACTGCTGACGATCTCTCAATTGGCGCATTGTGCCAGTCTTGTCAAACTTTCTCTTAAAACGCTTAAGCGCTCTATCGATATTCTCTCCTTCTTTGATTGGTATAATTAACATAAGACGAACCTCCTTTCTTTATAGTTTTAGGACTGCAAATATAAACGTTTCTTGGATAATCAATCCTACTATTTCAAAATATTTCTGGAAATCACCAACTTCTGGATTTCAGAGGTTCCCTCGCCTATGGTACAGAGTTTGGCATCTCTATAGAATTTCTCTACGGGAAAATCCTTGGTGTATCCATAACCTCCAAAGATCTGAATCGCCTCAGTAGCTACACGCACGCACATCTCTGAGGCGTATAACTTGCACATAGCACCTATTTGCGTCATGGGTTGTTTGGCATTTTTTAGGGCAGCTGCCTTATGTGTCATCAAACTAGCGGCCTCAATTTCTGTGGCCATATCAGCTAACTTAAATGAAATACCTTGAAAAGAACTGATGGGTTGACCAAATTGGTGACGCTCACCAGCATATTTTAATGCTGCCTCAAAAGCACCCAAACCGATTCCTAAAGAAAGTGCGGCAATAGAAATTCTTCCACCATCTAAAATAGCTAAGCTCTGTTTAAATCCTTCCCCAACAGCACCCAGTCGGTGACTGTCGGGAATAACACATTGGTCAAAAACCATTTCCGCTGTCTCAGAAGCCCTCATGCCTAGCTTATCTTCCTTCTTACCGGCACTAAAACCTGGTGTGCCTCTTTCAACCACAAATGCTGTGGCGTTATTTTTTGCACCTTTTTCCCCAGTTCGAGCAATAACAACGGCTACTTGTCCCGTAGCTCCATGGGTGATGAAATTTTTTGTCCCGTTGAGCACCCACTGGTCTCCTTGTTTAATAGCGGTGGTACTCATGGAGCCAGCGTCAGATCCGGTATTGTGTTCTGTAAGCCCCCAAGCCCCGATCCATTGACCAGATGCTAGTTTCGGGATCCACTTTTGCTTTTGTGCTTCATCGCCAAAAGTCAATATATGGTTGGTACACAATGAATTGTGCGCCGCGATAGACAATCCGATTGAAGGATCAACCTTGGATATTTCTTCAACAATGGCGATGTATTCATGGTACCCCAATCCAGATCCACCGTATTGCTCTGGAACAAGAATCCCCATAAAACCAAGCTCTCCTGCCTTTTGAAGTACATCTAATGGCAAATGTTGTTTTTCGTCCCAAATCCGAACATGAGGCGCGATAAATTGCTGGGCAAAATCTTTGGCTGCTTCAGCGACCATTGTTTGTGTATCTGAGTAGTGAAATCCAATGGGTTGTGGTAGGCTCATAAATGCAATCTGTATTTTGTTTATCCTTAAGCAAAAAAGATGAAACAAAAATACATCCTTTATTGGTTAGTCAGGTAAAAATAATCAAAAAGTCTGAGTACAACGACACTGTCCAACCCATACACTTTATATAGCTGGCTTTCCTTCTTGTACCCTCCGAGTGCCTCTCTGTAATTAATGATGCGCTGAGACAATACCGGGCCAATACCGCGTACCGGCAGTAAATCTTCTGCCTTGGCCAAATTCAAGTCCTTTTTAACGATGACTTTATTGGCTTTTATGGGTACATGGACCTCTCTTTCCACACGAAATTCTCGAACTTCACGTTCAACGGATAAGTTGATGGGCGCCACAACCGTCCATGGAGGTATCGTGAGTGTCATGGGGTCCTCAGGCATGAAATCCAGCAAACAAAAAAACTCAGCCGTTAAACCGAAAAACAAACATAGAAAAACCCCTTTTTGCTGATGTAAAGACCAAGCCAAAAGGGGTTTCATGGGTATGTATTTTTGTAGATTAACTCAATTGCGCCTCTTTAATAGCACTTACATATCTTTTTAATTCTTTTTGAACTTTAGGGAAAAGCAAGAGCAGGCCAATCATATTGGGGAATACTAAAGCCAGTATCATGGCGTCAGAAAACTTGATCACTGCATCGAGTGTAGCACCAGCTCCAATGACGATAAAAGTCAGAAATAACACTTTATAAACCACGTCGGCAACTCTTCCTCTGCCAAACAAATACTTCCAGGCTTGAAGTCCATAGTAAGACCAGGATATCATGGTTGAAAAGGCAAACAAAACAATGGCAAAGGTAAGTACATACCTAAATCCAGGAATAACAGAGTCATAGGCCATAGATGTCAGATCTACACCACCTATATAGTTTCCGGAAGCATTTAACTGAACAGTGCTGCCTACAGCATTACCGTAATCAAAGGCATTGACATCCATGTTGAAGAAAATAATGACCAAAGCAGTCATCGTACATATGACCACTGTGTCAATAAAGGGCTCTAAAAGCGCCACTACTCCCTCACTGGCTGCGTACTTGGTTTTCACGGCAGAATGCGCAATCGCTGCTGAACCTGCACCTGCTTCGTTCGAAAATGCGGCGCGTTGAAATCCCACAATAATCACTCCTATTATTCCGCCCAGACCAGCCTGTGGTGTAAAGGCTCCTTCAAAAATCATAGTAAATGCTGGACCCACATATTGGATGTTGGCAAATATGATGACCAGTGAAGCCAAAACATATAAACCCGCCATAAACGGAACAATTTTCTCTGTAACCTTAGCGATTTGCTTGATACCGCCTATGATCACAATACCTACCAATACAGCCAATATCAACCCAATGATCACCCCAATGGAACCACCTTCTAGGTTGAACATAGAAATTATTTGAACAGTTGCTTGGTTTGACTGAAAAGCATTTCCACCACCAAAAGAGGCGCCAACACAAAGCACAGCAAATAAAACCCCAAGGAACTTACCTATCTGTTTCCAGCCCAGTTCATTCAAACCTCGAGATAAATAGTACATAGGTCCTCCGTACACCACTCCATTTTGGTCTACATCTCTGTATTTAACACCCAGTGTGCACTCAACAAATTTTGAAGACATACCGATTAAACCGCAAACAATCATCCAAAAAGTAGCTCCTGGACCACCCATGGCAATGGCTACGGCAACGCCAGCGATATTCCCTAAGCCCACCGTACCTGATACTGCGGTCGCCAAGGCCTGAAAATGACTTACTTCTCCATCTTTATCCTCAGGTGAAGAGTTTTTGGGATCGTGATCCACAGCATCGTATTTGCCTCTCACTGTGCGCAAGGCGAGTCCAAACTGAGAAACACTGGGAAACTTAAAGTAAATCGTAAAAAATGTGGCACCCCCGATTAGGAGCAACAGAACAAAAGGAACGTTCATTGGGCCGACAGGAACAGTAGTCAACACTAATGATTCCCACCAAGTGGCTATAGGCATAAATGCATCATTCACGCGTTCATCTAGGCCTTTTTCAACTTCTTGCGCCCAAGTGGTTAATGGAAGTGCAAAAAGCAAAAAAGCCAGCAATCTAAATTTGTTCATGGAGTTTTGGATTAGTTTCGTTTTGAACGAGCAATATCCAAAAAAAAATCCGAGCAATCAAATTATCGCGCAGAAAGGCAGAAAAAGCCCGACGACTAAAAACTGAACACTTGATGCAAGGCATCTATCTGTTCCGAACGCCCTAAAACAATGATCTTTCCCTTGGGATCCAATAACTGATCCGCTTCTGGGTTGATGATGTATTGGCCCGATTCAGAGACATACCCAATTACGGTACAACCGGTTTTGTGACGCAGATTTAAGTCCCTTAGGGTGGCTGCTCCCCGTTCATCGATCATCGTATCCAGGGAAATTTCCACCAAGTTAGTTTTCTCTTTACCCCCCATTCCCAAGCGATCCATAAACGTAATCAGATCAGGATCAGCCACCAGTGAAGCCATGTGGTCCCCCCCTATGCGCTCAGGAAGTACTACTTGATCCGCTCCGGCCAAGGTTAGTTTTTTACAAGCCGAGGGATCAGACGCTCGGCTGATGATATCCAATTTAGGGTTTAATTGACGTGCAGAAAGCACTAGATACAAGTTGGATGCATCATCGGGCAATGCGGCGATTAAGTAACCTGCACGCTCTATTCCAGCCGTGAGTAATACGTCATCATCATTGGCATCCCCCTGGATAAAAACAATGTCTTTGCCTATGCGTTGAGCCACTGACTCATTCTTGTCAATCACCACAAACGGCATATGAAATGACTGAAGTTTGGCCGCTACTTGCGCCCCATTTCTTCCATATCCGCAAATAATTACCTGTTTTTCCATCCGCCGAATTATTTTGGTTAGTTTCTTTTTTCTGAGTTGCAAGAGCGTATTGTTGGCCAAAAGTTCTTCCGTGATAGCGCGAAGCGAAAAACCGATGATGAACAAACTGGCCAGCAGCAGGAACATGGTGAAAATTCTCCCAGCGGGTCCCAGAGGGGTAATTTCCCCATACCCTACAGTGGTCACCGTAATCACGGACATGTATAAAGCATCCAGCCAATGGAAATCTGAAATGTATCTGTAGCCCAACATACCCATGAATATCAATGTGTTGAGCAAGACTACTGAAAGCCAAATTTTAGATTTAAAAAAATCTTTCATGGGCTACAGATCAAATACTGAGGTTCTTTTCGCGTGAAATAGATCTTTGATTTTCATCACCACACCTATAAATAGGTAAAGTGCAAATCCTGCACCCAAGGTCATAAAACTGAAATAGATAAACATCACACGCATCAGCCGGGTACGAATACCTAACCGTTCTCCTAATCGCTGAGCAATGCGAAAACCAAACTTCTGAAAAAAATGAATTAGATTGACCAGCATTATACTAAAGGCCCCTCCCAACTCATCACACCACCGAGCAGGTTATAAGCACGAGCAATACCCTTGGCATTCATGAGCGCACAAGCTTGCCCACTGCGGTTTCCTGATCTGCAATAGACATAATATGATTTGTCAGGATCTAGTTGCTCAACTGCTTGTATAAATGCAGGACCTCCAAAGATATCTATATGCTGTGCACCCTCGATCATACCTTCTGCCACCTCATCGGCTGTTCTTACATCAATAATAACTGCTCGATCATCGTTTTCGAGTTGTTCTTTCCAATTTTGCTGAGATAAATCTGCCATAATTTTACTTTTTTATGCAAACCTAACGTATTAGTTCACATGGGTTGGTGACCAAAATTACAAAGTTATTCATTGTCATGTCAAAAATAGTAGTACATTTGTACCTACAAATTTTGTAGATACATGAATGTTGAAGAAATCATAAAAGCATCAAAGCCCATAGCTCCAAGAGCACGCATAGGTCTTTTGATTCATATGGTGCACACCCACATTCAGGAAAATCTATTAGAATCTCTAAAGCCCTTCGATATTAGTTTAGCACAATTTAATGTGCTCCGAATATTAAAAGGATATAGAGATACTGCGTACATGGAGACACTTAATGAGCGCATGATTCACAAAAGCAGTAACACCACAAGAGTCGTGGACAAATTGATTGCCAAAGGACTGGTGGAACGAAAGGTATGCCCCGAAAACAGAAGAAAAATTGAAGTGAGTATCACCCAGGATGGAATTTCGTTACTCACCCAACTTTCAACATCTATTGCTGAAGCAGAAGAACTACTCACCCAGTCACTAAGTCTGGATGAGCTAGCACAATTAACCCAATTATTAAACAAATTTAAACCCAAAACAACATGAAAAAAGGATTATTATTGGCAGGAATTGCTGTGATGTTTGTCGCTTGTGGCGCCAAAAAAGAAAACCAAGAAGATACTGCAGTTGCTGTTGAAGCAACAACCAACAACACTGTTGCTGTGAAAGCTGCCGAAAGCCAAGTATTTTGGAAAGGCTACAAAGTTACTGGTCAACACGAGGGTACTATAGCGCTTACTGAAGGTAATTTGACTTTTGCAGATCAAGTACTCACAGGAGGTTCTTTCACTGTAGACATGACTAGTCTTGTAGCTACCGACTTAGATGGTGAAATGAAAGGAAAGCTGGAAGGACATTTGAAATCAGATGATTTCTTTGGAACTGAAGCTCATCCTACTGCTCAATTGGTCATCACTCAAGTAGGTGTAGACGCTGCAGGTGGATACCAAGTAACCGGAGACTTAACCATCAAAGGAATTACTCAGCCTGTAAGCTTCCCCATGACTATTGCTGAAAACACAGCCAAAGCATCATTGAAAATTGACCGTACACTATACGATATTCGTTACGGATCTAACAATTTCTTTGAAAACTTGGGTGACAAAGCCATCAACAATGAATTCGATCTAGAAGTAACCCTTCAATTTTAAATAACACTTGTTTTTTTGTACAGGTTACTTATCTTTGGGGCCATGAACAACAAAAACAAATTTTCTTGGTGGTGGAACAACTTACAGCAAAACCTGTGAGCAAACCCTACTGTATAACCATACTAAGGCTTGTCTTCACGACAAGCCTTTTTTCATTAACAACCTTGCTATGAGAATTCATCGTCTTAAAACTGACTACCAGAAATTACTGGCCGACACGCTTACTCCGGTGAGCGTTTACCTGAAGATCAGAGATCGATTTGCCCAAAGTATTTTGTTGGAGAGCAGTGATTATCACGCTAATGACAATAGTTTTTCCTACATCTGTTGTCAGCCAATAGCCTGGATCAAAATTGAAGGTGATCATGTAGAAGAGCGATTTCCAGATGGAAGTTCCGAAAACTATGTCTTAGAAAGCAAGAAAAGTGTACCCGATATTATTGCCCGTTTCAGCACCTCATTTGCCGTAGATGGTCCAGCTTTTAAATTTATCAACCACGGTCTGTTTGGCTATATGTCGTATGACAGCGTTCGCTATTTTGAGGACATCTCCATTGAAAAAAAAGAGGCCAAAACTTCTATTCCAGATGTGTACTATGCTGTTTACCAAAACATCATAGCCATTAATCATTTCAATAATGAAGCGTATTTGTTTTGTCACCACACAGAAGATCAGACAAGTAATTTAGCTGAACTAGCTGGCTGGATTCAGGTACCCTCATTTCCCAGTTATCCGTTTAAACTAGTGGGCGATCAAAAAACCAATGTGGCTGATCAGGATTTTAAGTCTATGGTATCACTGGCAAAAACACATTGCCAACGAGGAGACGTATTTCAATTGGTACTTTCCAGAAGGTTTGAGCAACCCTTTCAGGGCGATGAATTTAATGTATATCGGGCATTAAGAACGATCAATCCTTCTCCTTACTTATTTTATTTCGACTACGGGAATTTTAAATTATTGGGCAGCTCTCCTGAAGCTCAATTAGTCGTAAAAAACGATTTATGCGAAATTCATCCTATAGCGGGTACTTTCCGCAGAACAGGAAACGATGAACAAGACGCGGAGCTTGCCAAAAAACTCAGCGAGGACGCTAAAGAAAATGCAGAGCATGTGATGTTGGTCGATCTCGCGCGCAATGATTTGAGCAGACACGGCCGAATTGTTCAAGTGGAAACCTATAAAGAGGTTCAATTTTTCTCTCATGTGATTCATTTAGTCTCCAAAGTAACCGGAAGAAAAAAACCCGAAGTACCCACTATGAATGTAGTGGCCGATACGTTCCCTGCAGGAACTTTAAGCGGTGCTCCCAAGCACAAAGCCATGGAGCTAATCGAGCGCTATGAACCTACGCCAAGAGGATATTATGGGGGGGCTATTGGATTTATGGATTTTTCAGGAAATTTTAACCACGCGATCATGATACGCACCTTTTTAAGCAAGAACCAAACACTCTACTTTCAAGCAGGTGCTGGTATTGTAGCTGCATCAAGCGCGGAAGCTGAGAATCAAGAAACCTATAACAAACTAGGCGCTTTACAAAAAGCATTAACCATGGCAGAAGGCCTTTAAGGAGATGAAAGAAATACTTGTTATCGACAACTACGACAGTTTTACCTACAACTTGGTCCACCACCTCGAAGCGTTGGGCGCATCTGTACACGTGGTGCGCAACGACCAAATTACGCTGGAGGAAATAGCCCCCTACAACCACATCGTTTTGTCCCCCGGACCTGGAATACCCGATGAAGCTGGTCTGCTCAAAGCGATTATCCGACAATACGCGCCAACCAAAGCAATATTGGGTGTATGCTTGGGGCAACAAGCCATAGCTGAAGTGTTTGGAGGAAGCTTGACCAACTTGAGCCAAGTGTATCACGGAATAAGCACACCCATCGACGTAGATTCCTCTGAACCGATTTTCCAAGGCCTACCCACTCAAATACAGGTGGGAAGATATCATTCTTGGGTGGTGAACCAGACTGATTTGCCCGCTGTACTTCGCGTTACTGCTCGGGACTTAAATGGGCAAATTATGGCCATTCGACACAGGGAATATGAAGTTTGTGCGGTACAGTTTCACCCCGAGTCGATCCTTACCCCAGATGGCGCACATATGCTGTCTCAATGGCTGAAACACACCAAATACTTTTAGCGGATGAAGACCCTACTCAACCAATTGACCCAACACCAGCAACTGACCAAAGAGTCAGCCAAGGAAGTATTGACCCAAATCGCTCACGGTCAGTACTCAGAATCTGAGATCGCAGCATTCTTGACGGTATACATGATGCGCAGTATCAGTATTGAGGAATTAGCTGGGTTTCGGGATGCACTGCTTGAGCTTTGTATTCCTATAGACTTATCGGCATACACTCCGATTGACCTATGTGGCACTGGGGGTGACGGCAAAGACACTTTTAATATTTCAACTCTAGCCTCGTTTGTGACTGCTGGAGCAGGGATACACGTAGCCAAACACGGTAATTATGGAGTTTCGTCGGCCTGTGGGTCAAGTAATGTACTCGAAGCTTTGGGCATTAAATTTAGCGCTGATGAGGCGTTTTTGCGCAGTTGTATCGAAAAGGCAGGTATCTGTGTACTGCACGCTCCTCTTTTTCACCCGGCCATGAAACAGGTGGCACCCGTGCGCAGAAGTCTTGGAGTTAAAACTTTTTTCAATATGTTGGGGCCTATGGTGAACCCTTCAAGACCCAACTATCAGCTGGTGGGTGTTTTTCAACTAGAACTGGCCAGGATGTATCAATACCTTTATCAAAAGGACCAAATTAAATACACCATTGTACATGCACTGGATGGGTACGATGAAATCTCCTTAACCGGAAGTGCCAAAATCATCACGCCACAAGGTGAGTCTTTATTAAGTCCTCAAGATTTTAAAGCCCAACTTTGGAGAATGGGTGATATTACTGGGGGAAATGGCGTGGAAGATGCTGCGAAAATTTTTCTAGAGGTACTCAAAGGCCAAGGCACCCAAGCGCAAAACGAGGTGGTTTGTGCCAATGCAGCATTGGCCATATCCACTGTCAAAGGATGCAGTATAGCTCATGCTGTAGATCTCGCAGGAGAAAGCCTAAAGTCTGGGCGTGCTTATGAGTCATTTATTGAATTGCAAAACATATCTAAGTCATGGATATCCTAACCCGCATATGCCGCAACAAACAAGTGCAAGTAGACCTGGTGAAAAATCAGGTGCCCCTATCTGTGCTGCAGTCCATGCCTTTGTATGCGAGAAATACCGTTTCACTAAGGGAGGCATTAAGCCACAGCGCCAGTGGATTGATCACAGAACACAAAAGAAGATCTCCCTCGAAAAACCATATTAGAACAGATCACCATATTCAAGAGGTGGCCCAAGGCTACCAATCTGGAGGTGCCTGCGGTATGTCCGTATTGACCGAAGTAGGTTATTTTGGCGGAGCACCAGAGGACTTGATTATTGCGCGTGCCAGTTGTACCTTACCCCTATTGCGCAAAGACTTTATGGTGGATCCCTATCAGGTCCACGAAGCAAAAGCATGGGGTGCCGACGTGATCTTGTTAATCGCGGCCGCATTAGATCCCAAGTCGATTGATGTACTGAGCGGTTTAGCGCATGAGTTAGGCTTGGAAGTGCTTCTGGAGGTTCATGACTTGTCTGAACTCAATCGCTCACTGACACCTAACATTGATATGGTCGGAGTCAATAACCGAAATTTAAAGACCTTTGAGGTATCGACACAGGTAAGTATCGAACTTGCCCGGCACATTCCGGATCACCTGGTTAAGATTTCAGAAAGTGGATTGACTGACGCACAAGAAATTAGGGCATTACGATCCGTGGGATACCGTGGCTTTCTCGTTGGTGAACATTTGATGAAATCGGATAACCCCGGTGAGGCTACGCGATTAATGATTGAAGAAATTACCCGATTATGAGCTTAAATCGTCTGGAACTAAAAGTTTGCGGCATGACCCAAAGGGAGAATATCCAAGCTGTATTGGAGGTAAAACCTGATTGGATCGGGCTCATTTTCTGGCCTAAGTCCAAACGATATTGTTCCTTGGACCCTGAGCAATGGCAAACTATTGATTTGGGCCAAACAAAGTCGGTGGGCGTATTTGTCGATCAACCCATGGATGAAGTAATACAAATCGCACACACCTATGACCTTGACGGCCTTCAGCTGCATGGGAACGAATCAACTGAGTACCTGAAAACACTTAGAAGCCAACTACCCGAAGTAGCGATAATAAAAGCGTTTTCCATAGATCACCACTTTGATTGGAGCCTACTATCGCCCTATCAAGAGCACAGTGACCTATTTTTATTCGATACTAAAGGACCGCTACCTGGCGGAAATGGAACAGCATTTGATTGGACCATTTTGACACAATATCCAGGATCAACTCCCTTTTTATTGAGTGGTGGAATACATCTAGGATTGACAAAAAATCTTTTGGAATGGATCCATACTCCGGCTTCTAAGTGGTGTGTAGGGATCGATGTGAATTCTGGTTTTGAAGTCAGTCCAGGAATAAAGAATCCAGAACTAATTAAGGAATTGAGCCAACAGTGCAAACAATTATAAATCAGAGCAGATGAAAAAAAGTTATCAAGTGGACGAGTGGGGTTATTACGGAACATTTGGTGGGGCATATATCCCTGAAATGCTCTACCCAAACACGGAAGAATTGCGCAGTCAATACCTGAAGATTATGGCCGAGCCAGAATTTCAAAAGGAATTTAACCAACTGCTAAAAGACTATGTGGGCCGACCTACCCCTTTGTATTTGGCCCAGCGTTTATCCGCCCAAGTAGGTTGTAAAATCTACTTAAAACGGGAAGATTTATGTCATACGGGGGCACATAAAATCAATAATACCATCGGACAGATTCTCATGGCCAAGAAATTGGGCAAATCAAGAATTATTGCCGAAACAGGGGCTGGTCAGCACGGTGTGGCCACCGCGACTGTATGTGCCTTAATGGGCATGGAGTGTATCGTCTACATGGGCGAGGTGGATATCAAACGTCAAGCACCTAACGTCGCGCGTATGAAAATGCTGGGGGCGCAAGTACGTCCAGCTACTTCAGGATCTAAAACCCTAAAAGACGCTACTAACGAAGCGATTAGAGATTGGATCAATAACCCGGTGAATACCCATTACATCATCGGATCCGTAGTTGGACCTCATCCTTATCCCGATATGGTAGCCAGGTTTCAGTCCGTAATAGCTCAAGAGACCATGGAGCAATTATTGGAGTTAGAGGGCCGGGACTATCCAGATGCGGTTGTGGCTTGTGTGGGGGGAGGAAGCAACGCTGCTGGTGCTTACTATCATTACCTAGACCGCGAAGAAGTGCGGATAATCGCCGTGGAAGCTGCAGGTAAAGGAATTGACACCCATGAAAGTGCTGCCACCTCAGTCTTGGGAAGAGAAGGCATTATCCACGGCTCGAAAACATTACTCATGCAGTCTCCAGATGGACAAATCACAGAACCCTACTCTATTTCAGCAGGACTTGATTATCCGGGTATTGGGCCGATGCACGCTCATCTATTCCGTTCTAAAAGAGGAGAGTTTATCTCGGCTACAGACCAACAAGCTATGGAGGCTGGATTGATGTTGAGTCAATTAGAAGGAATTATTCCCGCTATTGAAACTTCGCATGCCTTGGCGGTATTGGATCAATTAAACTTTAAATCAACGGATGTGGTTGTGGTTAACCTCTCAGGAAGAGGAGATAAAGACCTGAATACCTACATCGATTACTTTAAATTATAGGACATGAGTACACGAATTGAACAGCTGTTTCAAAAAAAGAAAAAAGTACTTTCCATATACTTCACCGCAGGTTATCCAAAGCATTCAGACACCCTCCCTATTTTGGAATCCTTACAAGAACAAGGGGTGGATATGGTGGAAATCGGTTTGCCGTTCTCAGATCCATTAGCTGACGGCCCAGTTATCCAACAAAGTTCAACTCAGGCTTTGGCTATGGGCATGACTACTGAAGTACTCTTCGATCAATTGAAGGATGTCCGGTCGAAAATTGAAATACCCCTAGTCATCATGGGCTATTTCAATCCGGTTTTACAGTTTGGGGTAGACGCATTCTGTCGCAAATGCGCAGAAATAGGAATTGATGCCGTAATCCTACCTGACCTGCCCTTAACGGTATACGAACGAGAATATCAAGAGATTTTTGAACGCCATGGTATTCAATTAATCTTTTTGATCACCCCACAAACCTCAGATGAACGAATCATTGCTTTGGACCAAGCCAGTAAAGGATTTATCTATTTAGTCAGCACGGCCAGCGTAACTGGAAGTGGATCAGGTTTTGGTCAAGCTCAAGTTGACTATTTCAAACGCATTTCAGACATGAAGCTTAAAAACCCCATCGTGGTTGGTTTTGGCATTAAAGACCGGGAGACCTTCAGTCAAGCCACTGCTCACACCGATGGTGCGATTATTGGTTCTGCGTTTATCAACGCATTGACTGAAAAAGGAACAGCTGTGATTCCCGAATTCATCAAAGGGATACGCGGTTAAGGGACCAGATTAGGCGTGGTTAGTAGGCGTTCAAAAAACTTAATCCCGTAAGCTACCTGACCTAAGGTGATGTTTTCATTGGGACTGTGTTGGTTGTTGTCTGCATTGACTAAGGGGACAATGTATGCGGGAATTTTAAGCGCGTTCACAAAGGGAGCAATAGGGACAGTACCTCCCATAGTTCTGATTTGAACGACTGGCTCACCATACCAAGATTCCATCTGCGATTTAAGTGTTTGACCAAATGGCAAGCTCAAATCAGTGCGGAATGCATCGGTGACACCCCCTTCTGTAATGGAGACAATTTTGGCAAATCGCTCGCGTTCTTGCGCGCTGGGGACGTGATCTAGCAAGGTGTATCCCTGTTTTTTGATGTGCTCCTTAACCAACTGCTTCAGCCGATTACCGTCGCTTTCAACCACAAGTCTTAAATCCAAAGCAGCAGTAGCTGTTGCAGGAACCACTGTACGGGCTTGATCACCCACCCAAGCTGACGACATGCCACGGATATTCAGTGAGGGGTATTGGAGGGATTGCTGATAAAAATCACCCACGGCATCTGGCTGGGCAAATCCCAAACTTTGGGCTATCGCCTCCGTACGGTCAGGTACGGCAGATAAGACTTGATTTACCTGATCACTGATCTCGATTCCTTGGTAATAACCCGGTATCAATACCCTACCCTGCTGGTCTTTCATAGAAGCCAATAGCTGGGCCAAAGAAAGTGCTGGATTTGGTGCAAAATTTCCGTAATGCCCAGAATGTTGTGGTACTGATGGACCGTATGTGGTCAACTCTAGGGTAGTGATGCCCCGACAACCATAAATCAAAGTAGGTGCTCCTGAGGGATGTAATGGACCGTCGTTGATCACCAAAATATCCGCTGCAAGTAATTCTTTGTAGTTGACTACGGCCTGAGCTAGAGGTGCTGAGCTTTTTTCTTCTTCAGAGTCCAGAATAACCTTGATGTTATAGGCCAGCGGAACTCCTCGTTTTGTGGTTAAATCAATCGCGTTTAAGAGCGCTACTATAGGGCCTTTATCGTCTGAGGTCGAACGACCAAACAAACGCCAATTTTCTGGAATACTGTCGTTTAAATCAGAAAAAGGACGTTCTTTCCAGCCTGTTTGGTCGGGTGACTTCAAGACAACTTGGTACGGATTTGCCTGATTCCATTTAGCTGGATCTACGGCTTGACCGTCAAAATGCATATAGATCAAAAAAGTTTTTAATCCAGGTTTTTGAGGCAGTGCGGCAAAAAACAACGGTGCCCCTGAAGTAGGTAATACCGAGGTGTTAAAACCCCGCTCGGCAAATTCTTTCTCCAACCAAAACAAGTTGCGATTGATATCGGCTAGGTCATTGGCGTCATTGGGTAAGGCGACAAAATCGACTATTTGATCAATGGTGTGCCTCCATTGTGATTGGAACAATGCATCGTTTTGGCTGTAGCCAATGGTAGACAGGAGTAGAAGCCCCAAAAAAAAGCCTTTTTTCATCGAGTGGAATTTACTCACCAAATTAGGTATTAGCAACGGCTATTCCAAACGCAAAACCAAGTCGTCTGTCTGGACTAGTTCTCCAGCTGAAAGCACTACCTCAGCGACAGATCCAGCCTCTTGAGCAGTTACCGTAGTTTCCATTTTCATCGCCTCAATCACAAAAAGGGGTTGATTGCGTTTGACGTTTTCTCCTTGCTTCACGAGTACTTGAGACAGCAAACCTTGTAGTGGCGCCCCAACTTCTAAAAGTTGATCGGTCTGAGCCTTTCTGTTTTCCTTTTTATCTACTTTGACTCTTTTGTCTTTGACGATTAGGGTACGCAATTGTCCGTTTACTTTGAAGTATACAGGTACATTTCCATTGGCATCTGCCACACCTTTAAGCATCAATGAAACCAAAATATTTTTTCCTCGATCTAAAGGAATCATGATTTCCTCACCCGGTTCCATCCCAAAAAAGAAGTTTTTGGTGGGTAGGTTCATCACTTTGCCAAATCGAACATAATTGGCCAGTGCATCCTCAAAAACCTTGGGATACAAACTGTAGGATAAGAAATCTGTAAACTGAAGATCTCGATCTAAACCAGGCTGAAATTTATCGAGAAACTCTGCGTAAGCTTTGTCGAAATCAATGGGTTCCATGTGCGCATTGGGCCGCTCAGTATAGGGAACTTTGTCCTTCAAGATGATTTTTTGTAAATCCTTGGGGAAGCCTCCAACAGGTTGACCCAAATCACCTTGGAATAGGGAAATCACTGAATCGGGGAAATTCATGGTGTGTCCTTTTTCCCAGACATCTTGAATGCTGTACTTGTTGCTGATCAAGTATTGAGCCATATCACCCACTACCTTGGAGCTTGGAGTTACTTTGATGATATCGCCAAACAATTGGTTCACATCGCCATACATCTGAGTGACCTCAGCAAATTTATCTTCAAGACCCAAAGCGATGGCCTGGCCTTTCAAGTTAGAGTATTGGCCGCCGGGAATTTCATGGGTATACACGGCTCCAGTTCCCGCTTTCAATCCTGACTCAAAAGGATAGTAATACTGCCTAACCGTTTCCCAATAATCGGAGTGGGCAGCCAAACTAGCTCGATTCATTTCTCGCTCTCTTGGATGAAAGCGCATCAGTTCAACCATCGAATTAAAATTCGGTTGAGAGGTCAATCCAGAAAGTCCTCCCAAGGCCACATCGATCACATCTACACCCGCCTCTATCGCCTTGAGGTACATGGCCGCTTGAGTAGATGAAGTGTCGTGGGTATGCAGGTGAATCGGAATGTTGATGGTGGACTTTAACGCGCTGATCAATTCATAAGCAGCGTACGGTTTAAGCAACCCTGCCATGTCTTTTACCCCCAATATGTGGGCCCCAGCATTTTCGATATCCTTGGCGAGTTGCAGGTAATAGTTCAGGTCATACTTCGTTTTTGTCGGATCGAGAATATCTCCTGTGTAACACAAAGAGCCTTCAGCCAAACCTCCAGTGTGTTTGCGCACATAAGTGATGGCAGGTGCTATGGACTCCATCCAGTTTAGCGAATCGAAAATTCGATAAACATCCATACCAGTCTCCCAAGACTGTGCGACAAATTTTTCGATCAGATTGTCTGGATAGGCCTTGTAGCCTACCCCATTAGATCCTCGAAGCAACATTTGGGTTAATGTATGGGGCATAGCTTTGCGCAACAAGGCCAATCGCTCCCAGGGATCTTCCTGTAGAAATCTCATGCACACATCAAATGTTGCTCCACCCCACACTTCCATGGAGAATATTTCTGGATTGTCCAATGCATAACGCTCAGCTACTTGGAGCATATCGACCGTGCGCATACGCGTGGCCAATAAACTTTGGTGCGCATCGCGCATGGTAGTATCGGTGTAATGCACTTTAGGATCGTTGAGCAGCCACTGCGCAAATCCGTCTGGACCCAACTCAGTGAGCTTGTCTTTAGTGCCAAAAACATTTTTATGAGCTGGCATCGGAGGAATCGGCGGCTTGGAAAACACCTTACCTACTTCCACTTTCTTCACATCGGGATGACCATTGACAATGACCTCACCCAGGTAAGCAATTAGTTTATTAGCTCGATTTTTTGGGGGTTTAATGTCAAATAAAGAAGGGGTATCCTTGATGAAATTGACCGTAACTTTTCCTTGTCTAAAGGTATCGTGACTTAAAATATTGTCCAAAAAAGCCATATTGGTCTCCACACCGCGAATGCGGAACTCGGAAAGCGCCCGGCGCATTTTTCTGCAAGATCCATCTAAAGTTCTGCTGATCGCTGAAACCTTGACCAACATGGAATCAAAAAATGGAGAAATTTTAACCCCTTGATAGATACTTCCCGCATCTAATCTGATTCCCAATCCAGAGGCTGATCGATACGTAGTCACTACACCGTAGTCAGGCTTGAAATCGTTGAGCGGGTTTTCCGTAGTGATCCGGCATTGCAATGCATAACCCGTGATGACAACAGACTCTTGACTTGGAATTTTGATCTGTTGATCACTGAGTCGATAACCACCTGCGATAAAGAGTTGGGCTTTGACCAAATCAATGTTGGTGATCATTTCTGTAACCGTATGCTCGACTTGAATCCTAGGATTTACCTCGATAAAATAGATACTTCCGTCGTCATCTACCAAGAATTCAACCGTACCTATATTGTTGTAATCAACTGCTTTACAAATAGTCAATGCGTAGTGATACAGGGCGTCTTTAGTTTCTTGATCCAAGCCTAACGAAGGGGCAAACTCAATCACTTTCTGGTATCGCCGCTGTACGGAACAATCGCGTTCATAGAGGTGAACCATATTGCCGTGGTGGTCGGCGACTATTTGAATTTCGATGTGTTTGGGGTTTTCTACAAACTTCTCCAAGAATACTGTGTCATCGCCAAAAGCATTGGCTGATTCCCTTCTAGCTTCTGGAAACCCTTTGATCAACTCTTGTTCTGTACGGATGACGCGCATTCCTCTTCCACCTCCACCTGAAGCAGCTTTAAGCATCAGTGGGTAACCTATTTTTTGGGCTTCTTCAAGCGCAATTTCAATAGAATCCAGAGCAGCCTCACTACTGCGTATGATGGGAATATTGTTTTGAACAGCTACTGTTTTGGCTGTTATTTTATCTCCTAAGGCTTTGAGCACAGACACCTTGGGTCCGACAAAAATCAATCCATTATCCGCACACTTTTGAGCAAAAGTGGCGTTTTCAGACAAAAATCCATACCCTGGGTGTATCGCATCAACACCGTTATCCAAAGCTACTTGGATAATTAAGTCGATATCCAAATAGGGCTTTAACGGTTCGTTGTTTTCGCCGATTTGATAGCTTTCATCCGCCTTATACCTGTGAAGAGAATACCTGTCCTCGTAGGTATAGATACCGACAGTTTTTATTCCGATTTCAACGCATGCACGAAAAATTCTGATGGCGATTTCACCTCTATTGGCGATAAGTACTTTCTTGATTTCCACAGACAGGAGATTTTACAGGGTGTTTTATCAGCAAAACCCCCTGGGCAAAAATAAAGGACAATGTAACCTTGACCAAATAAGATCCTTTAAAAAACAAAGAGATTTCTCGTGAATTTGTGATAAATCAAAAGTATTATCTCCAGAAAACACAAAAAGTAATTAATTGTGTTGCAGAAATATCAATGACTCAACGTACAAATACTGGATGCATTGGATCCTGGGACATCGACTCACTCCATCGATAACCCTCGGACTGAAAACCACAGACATCGGTCAAACTTTGGGCATTTGACTCTACTAAGTACCGAACCATTAACCCCCGTGCTTTTTTAGCAAAAAATGAAATCACTTTCAACTGCCCTTTGCTGTCATCAAGAAAAATAGGGTGAACCACAGGTCCGGTAAACACAGAGAAATCAACAGCAGCGCTGTATTCTTGGCTAGCTAAATTAACCAACAACTCGTCGGGCTTGATTTGATGGCGCAAAAAATCAGTGACTGGTTTTTTCCAGAACTGCACCAAGTTAGGTTTAGTGCCTACAGGTAATTTGGTCCCCATCTCCAAACGATATGGTTGAATGCCATCAAACGGTTTTAAAACACCATACAATCCCGAAAGGATAAACCCTTGGTCGTTTAAATCGCTTAAAAGATTTTCTGAAAGCGTACCCGCATCTAGACCTTGGTATACATCGCCCGTAAAAGCCAAAACTGCAGGACGTAGAACCTCTGAATCGGGATCCGCACTAAAAGCCTGATTTCTCTGATAATTTAATTCGGATAACGATGTAGATATCCCCATCAACGCACCCAAACCTGCGGGTTTCTTTTTCTTTAAAACCGACATTACCCGTGCTGCCTTATCTGAAAAAACAGGGGTACTTAGGGGAATATTTGGGTGGTTAGTTGTAAAATCCAACGACTTGGCAGGAGAAATCAAAAACTTCATGGCGTATGGTTTTACGCAAAATTAAGTGATTTTATCGACTTAGTCTATCCTTTGGTTGTGGGTATAATTGCGCCACTTATGGATGCAATCACTCATATCTTGAGGTATCGGGGATTCAAAAAAACATCGTTCACCTGTTCTGGGATGAATAAACCCAAGAGTTTGAGCGTGTAATGCTTGTCTGGGCAACACCTTAAAGGCATTTTCTACAAATTGCTTGTACTTGGTAAATGTGGTCCCTTTAAGGATCTGATGTCCACCGTACCGCTCATCGTTAAACAGTGGATGACCTATGTGTTTGAAGTGCGCCCTGATTTGGTGCGTTCTTCCGGTTTCTAGCCGGCAAGAAACCAGGGTAATATACCCCAATCGTTCAACAACCTGATAATGAGTCACCGCCTCTTTGCCATAGGCTCCATCTGGAAAAACATCCATTTGCAACCTGTTTTTGAGCGATCTACCGATATGTCCCGTGATGGTGCCTTGTTCTTGATCCAGGGTGCCCCAAACTAAGGCGATGTATTGGCGCTCAGAGGTTTTGTCAGCAAACTGTTTGGAGAGATGCACCATGGCATGGTCATTTTTGGCTACCACCAACAAACCAGATGTGTCCTTGTCGATGCGGTGCACCAGACCAGGACGATCGTCGGAATTCACAGGCCACTGTGCGCTGTGGTGCAGTAGCGCGTTGATCAAAGTACCTGAATAATTGCCGTGCCCTGGATGCACGACCATACCTGCAGGTTTGTTCACCACCATAAGGTCTGCATCTTCGTAGACAATGTCTAAGGGAATATCTTCCGCAACGAGTAAATTTTCATGGGGAGGATGGGTGAACATGACTTGTATTTCATCATGTGGCTTTACCTTGTAATTGGATTTCACAGGTACCCCATTGGCCCAAATCATGTCTTCTTTGGCTGCTTGCTGAATTTTATTTCTCGTAGCTTTTTCGATTAAGTTCATCAAAAACTTATCGATTCTCAAGGGATTTTGACCTGCTGACACCAAAAAATGATGGTGTTGATGCAAAACATCATCCTCTTCTGGCTCTTCCCAGTGTGGATCTATCATTACTCTTCTAGGGGTTTGTTTCCATTGCCAACCACCAGGGTGAGTGAGGACATTTGGGGTATTTTTTGACCAGATTTAAGCGTTCTTCCTTGGTAACGCACTTCGTATACCATATCTGTTCCCAAGGCATCGATGTATTCGATCTGACCTACTTTAAATCCCGCAGCCGTTAATCGTGATGTCGCGTTGCGCAAGGTGACTTGTACCACCAGGGGAACAGCTACTTCAGAATAGCCCGCAGCATTCATATTTAAATAGATTTTTCGCTTTTCCTTTACCGAGGCACCAGCCACAGGAAATTGTTCGATGACACTATAGGGAGGAAGGTTTGGATTGTATTTGGTAGAATCGACCACTGCATAGCGCAGATCCAACTCAGTCAATGCCTCAATGGCGGGCTCCAAAGCCATACCCGAAAGATCTGGGACGGTGATCTTTTGATCGTGATGGGTATCGTATTTGAGCCATTGCATCAAAATAAATGTCAGAACCACCAATAAACCGGCCGCGCGAACAGCCCATTTAAAAAATCCAAGATCGGTAAGCCAACGAATGATCTTCATCCTACATACAATTTGCGGCAAAGATATAAAACCTTTGCCTTGTGCCTTTTATTATTCCATTTCAGTTATTTTTATGGCAAATTTCTGTTATGAAGAAAAATATCGCCGTGGTAATGGGTGGATACACCAGCGAATACTCCATTTCGTTGATCAGCGGTTCTGTGGTGGTCAAGCACCTCGACAAAAACAAATACGATGTATATCCGGTGATTGTGGAACAAGACAGCTGGAAGGTTGTTTTGGGACAAGCTGAATTTCCCATAGACAAAACAGACTTTTCAGCCGTGATTCACGGCAAAAAAACAACATTTGACTGCGTGTTTAACGCCATACATGGAAGTCCTGGCGAAGATGGATTATTGCAAGGATATTTGCAGATGATCGGAGTTCCCCAAACAGCCTGTGATCCTTATCAAGCAGCTTTAACCTACAACAAGCGGGATCTATTGGCCATCACTAAAACCATGGGGATTCCTTGCGCTGCGTCGTATATGCTCAATCAAGGAGATCCGATCGATGTGGCAGCCATTGAACAAGCGGTAGGTTTTCCTTGTTTTGTCAAGGCCAACAAATCGGGTTCTAGCTTTGGAATCACCAAAGTATACCAAAAGGAGGATTTACCCAAAGCTATAGAAATCGCCTATCAAGAGGACAATGAGGTGCTCATTGAGGCTGCGTTGGTCGGCACTGAGGTATCTGTTGGCGTCATTAAATACCAAGGCGAAACAAAGGTGCTACCCATCACGGAGATCATATCGGAAAATGATTTTTTCGACTATGAAGCGAAATACTTAGGCAAATCCCAAGAGATCACTCCTGCACGTATTTCTGATGTGCAACAAAAAAATGTAACCTCCATTGCGGCTAAACTATACGATCGACTGAAATTGAAGGGATTTACCCGTTCAGAGTTTATTTTTGTGGGAGATATTCCTCATTTATTAGAAGTGAACACCACCCCGGGGATGACCGAGCAATCCCTCTTGCCCATGCAAGCCGAAGCGGCCGGAATTTCTTTGGAAGCGTTGTTTGACAGCGCGATAGAAAATGCCCTTAATCCATAAACCCACTCATGAAAAAACGCACCGCTATTTTTCCAGGATCATTTGATCCACTCACCCTGGGGCATGTAGACGTTATTCAGCGAGCGCTCCCGCTTTTTGACCACTTGGTCATTGCTATTGGGGTAAATTCCGACAAACACTATATGTACTCGCTGGAAGAGCGAAAAAAAATCATCCAAGATACTTTTAGGGGAGTAGAGCACATTGAAGTGGTTCATTACGAGGGCCTAACCGTAGACTTTTGCCACAAAATAGGGGCTCAATTTATTTTGAGAGGTTTGCGCAACCCGGCAGACTTTGAGTTTGAAAAAGCTATAGCCCACACAAACAGAGCGCTTTCAGATATAGAAACGGTATTTTTGTTGACCGCTTCAGCTACTTCGTTTATCAGCTCATCGATTGTGCGCGATGTGATCAGAAACCAAGGAGATTACAGCAAATTGGTTCCTTCGACAGTGATGCAATTCACCAAATAATCAGTCTCCGAAAAGTATGCGGATGTTCGTGTAGGATTTGGTTAGTGCTTTGGTGATTTGCTCTGGATTTTTCCACTTTACTTTTTCAATCCCCTCATCGGCTTGAGGCGATAAAGGCCCTGAATAGCTGGTGCGCATGGCATACCAAAACACCTCTTTCAAACGATATTTATCTTTACGCTTAAAAACGTGGTAAGTGGTCAATAACTGGTTTTCAATTTTTAACTCCTTAACGCCAGTCTCCTCAGCGACCTCCCTTAGAGCGCACACTTCAAGAGATTCGCCCTTTTCTAGCCTGCCTTTGGGCAAATCCCATTTATTGTTTCTGTAAATAAAAAGCACTTCGCCTTGCTTGTTGGTCACTACCCCACCAGCAGCCACTTCTCTTTTAATGCTTTTGCAGAATTTATTCAGTATTTCTGAATGATTGGGGTGATAGATATAAGCCTTCTTGATTTTACCTTCCATAAGTAAATCAATCGCCTCGTTAATCGCCTCTGGATTCAACAAAAAGTACTTGTTGTTGTTGATTTCAGACAGTTTATTTGTCAGAATGAGCGGAGCTTCATTCACAAAAACTTTATACATTTGTGCCTATGATTTTACATCCAGAAACAGCGCGTAAAACAGCTGACCTCCTACTGCAAATAAATGCAATTAAATTGAATCCCGGAAATCCTTTTTTATGGGCTTCCGGATGGAAATCCCCGATCTATTGCGACAATAGAATCATGCTTTCCCACGTAGAAGTGCGCACGTATGTGGCCGAGCAGATGGCTCAACAGATCAAAAACACCTACCCCAAAGCTCAAGTAATCGCTGGAGTAGCTACCGGGGCTATAGGTGTAGGTATGCTCGTCGCACAGATACTCTCGCTTCCCTTTGTGTATGTTCGTCCTGAACCGAAATCACATGGCAGAAAAAACCAAATCGAAGGATCCTTAGAACCAGGTTCGTCTGTAGTGGTTATCGAAGATTTAATCAGCACGGGTAAAAGCAGTTTATTGGCCGTTGAGGCACTGAAGGCATCAGGAGCTGAAGTGTTGGGTATGATCGCCATTTTCACCTATGGTTTTGAACACGCCCAGCAGGCCTTTGACGCACAAAAAGTAACACTGAACACATTAAGTGACTATGCACACCTTATTGAAAGTGCTTTGGCACAGGGTGTAGTAGACCATAACGCACATCAAACCCTCCTTGATTGGAGAAAAAATCCAGCCCAGTGGGGTCAATAGTATGCATTTAGAAAGTCCAGAAATTCAGTTGCCCAAAAGCGCAGAAACCGTTTATACTTTTTTGTCTCAGCCGGACAATTTTGGGCCTTTGATGCCGAGTAACACGTCTAAATTTGAGGTGCTCGACGAAAAAACATTTGTTTTTGCCTTGAGTGGCATGCCGGAAATCAAACTCCGTTTTAAAGAGGGCACTCCTTTTCAAGAAGTGGTTTTAGGTGCCGCTTCCGACAAACTTCCCTTTGAGCTTAAAGCCCATATCCAACAAACTGCCGCAGAACAAAGCCAGGTCAAGCTCACTTTTGACGGAGACCTCAATCCGATGATGGCCATGATGATTCAAGGCCCTTTAAACAGCTTTTTAAAGGCCTTGGTGGAAAACCTATCTAAGGTGTTGGGGTAAAAACCCAAGAAACTTCTTGAAGACCAAAAGACATCGGCTCCTGATTTACCTCAAGCACCAATTGTCCTTGTTGATCCGTACCAACCACGACCGCTTGAAACAAACCGAGTCGTTGGTGTTCAAACCAGTGGTGTGAGCCACGTGCATACATGTATCGATGAAAAGCCTCGGTAATACGATCTTCCTGCAGTACGTCAAAATCATTCACCGCCTGGGTGACTCTATCTACCAAACTCGTCGTGATGGTCTCTAGGCTGTCCATGTGCAAACCCTCTAACGCCAACGAGGTTGCTTGAGTTACTGATCCAAATTCCTGTTGAAGAACATTGATGCCAATTCCGATGACTGAATAAGTGATGTTCTTTCCATGGACACCGTTTTCAATCAAAACACCTCCTACTTTTTTGGTCCCGACAAATAAATCATTGGGCCATTTAAGTTGTGTATCGGTAAGTCCTAAATCCCCCAACCACTGCACCAATACTGTCGCTATGTACTGCGAAATCAAAAAGCTTTTCTCGACAGGAAATGCGGGCCAAGTCTTGTAAAAACTCGCTGAAATATTGCTATTGGGCGACGAAATCCAAGTGTTTCCTCGTTGTCCCCGGCCCGAGGTTTGGTTCGGCGTGGTCACCCAGGTATCCTCCATTAATTCCCCTTGAGCGATCAATGCTTTTAAGTGATCACTGGTAGAGGTACATTGGGGCAAATCAATCCGATTCATCAACCTTGAGGGCAAATAATGTTCTGTTAAATTCAGGGGCTAAGAACGTAAAAAAATGGTAACTTTGCGAAAATTAAAACTCCTGGATGCAAAAGAATAAACCCAGTGTTGATGCACTATTGTCGCACATCATTGAAGGCATAGAAGCCCTAAAAGGACAAGACATCAGCATACTTGATCTCAGAGAGATCGACAATACTGTTTGCGACTACTTCGTAGTGTGCAATGGAACGTCTAATACCCATGTGAATGCGATTGTAAACTCCATTCAAAAATTGGTCAGCAAATCCCTGAAAGACAAGCCCTGGCACGTCGAAGGGGCTCAAAATGCAGAATGGGTACTCATGGATTATGTACATGTGGTTGTCCACGTTTTCCAAAAACACATCAGAACACATTACGACCTAGAGAGCTTATGGGGAGATGCCAAAATCACTCTGTTGCAAAGCGCTCAAAATCCTTCTTAAATTATGGCTAAAGAAAAACCTACGCCCAAGAAACCTAAATTTAGTATTTGGTGGATCTACACCATTGTAGCCATCGGCTTACTCGGTCTTCAGTGGCTGGGTAGTGCAGGATTTTCTAGCACACAAAAAACCTCCACCTATGAGCTACAATCCTTCCTAGAAAAAGGAGATGTGGCCAAAATTATTGTGGTGACCAACACCAAACAAGCCAAGATTTACCTCACCCCTGAAGCGCTTAAGCAAGAGCGACACAGCAAGGTAAATTCCCCATCTTTTGGTTTGGGGGCTGGAATAGGGCATCAATACGTCATCAATTACGGCGACTTACAAAACTTCGAAAATGAAGTTAAAAAGACCATTTCAGAAAATCAGCTGACAACTGGATTGGACTATGAAACAGAATCCAACGTATTAGGTGACTTACTGCTTAGCATTCTCCCTTTTGTGTTGATCATCGGAGTGTGGATCTTTATTATGCGCAGAATGTCTGGTGGTGGTGCCGGTGGTGCTGGTGGTCAAATTTTCAATATCGGAAAATCGAAAGCCAAACTGTTTGATGAAAAATCAGACACCAGAACTTCATTTAAAGACGTAGCTGGACTTGAAGGGGCTAAAGAAGAAGTGGAAGAGATTGTGGAATTTTTGAGAAACCCTGAAAAATACACTTCTTTAGGGGGTAAAATCCCTAAAGGTGCCCTACTAGTTGGCCCTCCAGGTACCGGAAAAACATTACTAGCCAAAGCAGTTGCTGGCGAAGCTAAAGTTCCCTTCTTTTCTTTATCTGGTTCTGATTTTGTGGAAATGTTTGTCGGCGTTGGAGCCTCTAGGGTTCGCGACTTGTTCAAACAAGCCAAAGACAAATCTCCTGCCATCATTTTTATCGATGAAATCGACGCTATTGGTCGTGCACGAGGAAAAAACAACATTACCGGATCCAACGACGAACGAGAAAATACGCTTAATCAACTACTCACCGAGATGGATGGTTTTGGCACCAACACCAATGTAATTGTCTTGGCGGCGACAAACCGGGCAGATGTACTCGATAAAGCATTGATGCGCGCAGGTCGTTTTGACAGACAGATCTACGTAGATCTTCCTGATCTCAACGAACGAAAAGAGATTTTTGAAGTGCATCTACGTCCCATTAAAACGGCAGAAACCTTGGATTTGGACTTCTTGGCCAAGCAAACTCCTGGCTTTTCTGGCGCTGATATTGCTAATGTCTGCAACGAAGCTGCACTAATTGCTGCCAGAAAAGAAAAGAAAGCTGTTACTAAAGAGGACTTTTTGGATGCCGTAGATCGCATTGTAGGAGGTTTAGAAAAGAAAAATAAAATCATCACTCCTGGAGAGAAAGAAACCATTGCCTACCACGAGTCCGGTCATGCTACGGTCAGCTGGTTGTTAGAACATGCGGCTCCTTTGGTCAAAGTAACTATTGTACCCAGAGGGCAGTCTTTGGGCGCAGCTTGGTATTTGCCGGAAGAACGACAAATCGTGCGCACGGAACAAATGCTGGATGAGATGTGCGCTACCCTTGGAGGAAGAGCTGCTGAACAAGTGGTGTTTGGAAAAATTTCCACCGGAGCTTTAAGCGACTTGGAAAAAGTGACCAAACAAGCTAGAGCGATGATCACCGTATATGGGTTAAACGAAACACTAGGAAACATCACTTATTACGATTCTTCAGGGCAGAGCGAATACGGGTTTACCAAACCGTACAGCGAAGAAACGGCACAAGTGATTGATAAAGAAATATCTTTACTTATTGAATCTCAATACCAAAGAGCGATTGAACTTCTGACTAAGCACAGAAGTAAATTAGATGAGTTAGCTCAGCGATTATTGGAAAAAGAAGTTATATTTAAGGACGATTTGGAAAAGATTTTTGGACAACGCCCGTTTGAAAAAAATACCGAACAAATTGAATCAGTGGAAGTTATTCATGAAAAACCAATAGAAGAGCCGTTAACGGAAGGAGATCATTGAACTTATTTGACAAAATATTTGGTGCTAAAAAACAGGTGAGTCCCTCGGAACAGGAAGAGCGGAGCACCTACATGCCAGATATTCCGTTGCCGACAGACGAAAAATTTGCTGTCGAGTTCAACAAGAATGGGGGTAAATTTCTCTACTGCACGGAACTCAATGAGGTTTATGACATGCTCGATAAAATTATCATCGAGCAAGGTTGGCAGAGTGAACCTTTTTTTACCACCGATAAAAACTTGATTTCCATCTGTCAGTCGAGAGAAATTCCCTACAACAGCGACGTCACCTCCCTGGTGTTTTTTACTGGATGTGAATTTCTGATTGCTCATAACGGTTCCATATTGATGAGTGAACAACAGTTGGGAGATAAAAAAATTGTGGATTTGCCAGATCATATTGTGGTTTTTGCCAAAACCAGTCAACTAACTCCTCAGATCAACGATGGACTTTATCAAATAAAACGAAAATACGATCGGATACCCTCCAACATCACTGCATTAAAAAACTTCAAACTACAAGGGGCTGACAAACCAGAATTTTTAAGCTACGGAAGCCCGATCAAAAACGTTTATCTTCTGCTTTTAGAAGACCTATAAATGAGAAATGCCCTTAGAAGATCATTGACCGGCTTGGTCTACGTGTGTTTGTTGCTTGCTGCGGTATTTTTAAACTCGGACGCTTTCGACTTCCTGTTTATGTCCTTTGGACTGGCCTGTATTTTTGAGTACAAAAAACTGAGTAAAATCAGGGGTTATCTAATTTTTGCCCTGTACCTTTTGTTGTGGTGGGCCTACATCTATCTACTCCACGACCCCATCTCGCCTTGGATTTTATTGATCGCTACATTAGCGATGAATATCAGGCTGATCGTCTATCTGTTTAATACCACCAAAGATAAAATGCCTGAAAGTCATCGTTTGATCACTGGGCTGCTTTATGTAGGTGGCGGTAGCATTTTTTTGACGATGATTCCCTACAGAGCTCAGGGTTTTGACTCCATACTTATCGCAGGTATTTTCTGTGTGATCTGGGCCAATGATACCATGGCCTATGTCACGGGAAGTTTGTGGGGGAAAAACAAATTATTTCCCAGTGTGTCGCCCAACAAAACGGTTGAGGGAGCCATTGGAGGGTTGATTTTTGGGATGTCCGCAGCCTATCTTTGTGGTCATTTTGGGGGTCCGCTCACCCCTTTTCAATGGGGAATACTCTCATTTGTCCTGATTGTATCAGGTAACTTGGGTGATCTTTTGGAATCTAAATTGAAACGCGCTGCAGGAGTAAAAGACAGCGGCGCTATATTACCTGGCCACGGAGGCATGTTAGATCGTCTGGACAGTTTACTTTTTTCTGCCCCATGGGCTTATTTGACGTTGTTTATATTTGATTATGTTTCATAAAGAAGGACACTTGATCATCGGCATCAGTTTGGTGATCGCTATTGCATCTGTTTTAGGAATTGACTATTTAGCCTTGGAACCTATTTGGTTGTCCATGAGCCTTAAAGTAGTGGTGTTGATCCTATTGATCATGATCCTGCAATTTTTTCGCAACCCCAAGAGAAGGGCTGCTCTAAACCACAACCACATCTTATCCCCTGTGGATGGCAAAGTTGTGGTGATTGAAGAAGTTATGGAAACAGAAGTCTTGGGCGATCAAAGAAAGCAAGTATCCATATTCATGTCACCTATAAATGTACATGTCACTAGGTACCCTGCCAGCGGCGTAGTCAGCTACTCAAAATATCACCCAGGCAAATATCTGGTGGCTTGGCATCCAAAGTCTTCTACAGAAAACGAGCGCACCACCGTGGTGGTTAAAACCCCAAAATTCGGACCTGTATTATACCGGCAAATCGCTGGCGCATTGGCCCGAAGAATAGTCAATTACGCCCAAGTTGGTCAGAAAGCCATTCAAGGAGAAGATGCCGGATTTATCAAGTTTGGATCTAGAGTAGATGTATTTCTTCCCCTGGATGCTGTGGTCACGGTCAAGCTGGGTCAAAAAGTAAAGGGGGCGGAAACAGTTATCGCCATCTATCCAGACAAAGATCCGCTTGATGATTAACCATGAGTTTGAAAAAGCAGTAGCTTCAATGTCAGAGCTGCCCGTAAAGCTACCTCCGGATACGATGCTCAAGCTTTATGCCTACTACAAAATTGCTACTGGTTTAAAGGTGAGTTTAAACACCTTAGACCAAGGTGCCCAAAGTATGATCGACGCTTTTAAATCCAATGCGCTGTTCCAAGCCAGACACACCGACCGAGCACAAGCCATGCAACAATACATCGACCTGGCTCATCAGATTCAACAAGAAATCCTCAAAAATAAAGACTAACTCAACTGAGCGATACGCTGGCTGAGCATCTCAATTTTTTCCAAAGCATCTGACTGCTTTTTTCGCTCAAGAGCAAGGACTGATTCTGGGGCGTTTTGCACAAAGCGCTCGTTGGACAGTTTCTTTTCTACAGATACCAAGAATCCTTGTGTATAGGCCAACTCATCGTTTAATTTTTTGAGTTCTTCCACAGGATCTATTTGCCCCAACAAAGGAACAAAACACTCTGAGGACATCACCCTAAATGAGGCTGAACCCTCTGGGGCAGCCTCTACCCAAGTCACTTCTTCAACGTGAGCCAATTTAGTGATCACTGGCACCCAAGACTTGGGGAATTGATCATCAGCCAAAACACAAAGGGATAACAACTCTTTTTGCGGAATCCCGTGCTCTTGCCGGATATTTCTCACCCCGGCAATTACCTCGGCAGCCAGGCCAAATGTGTTGGTGAGTTCCATATCTGTCGCGTACGGCTTAGGCCATTGACCCACAATTAAAGCCTGGTCTTTGCTCCTTGGTTGGATGTATTGCCAGATCTCTTCAGTGAGGAACGGCATAAATGGATGTAATAATACCAAGTTTTGCTCCAACAAACCGATCACAGATTCATAGGTGGTTTTATCGATTGGGGCTCCGTAAGCGGGCTTGATGATTTCCAGCAACCATGCACTGTAATCATCCCAAACCAACTTATACAAGGCCATTAATGCATCGGAAATGCGGTACTTCTCAAAATGGTCCTCAATAACCGCCAACGTTTGATTAAACGCACCTCGATACCATTCAATACCCAGTTGAGCTGTTTCAGGTTGTGGGATTTCGGCTACTTCCCAGGACTGAACCAATCTAAATCCGTTCCAGATTTTGTTAGCAAAATGCTGGCCTTGAGCACAAAGTGCTTCGTCGAACAGCAAGTCATTACCTGCTGATGCGCTCAAAAGCAATCCGACGCGTACCCCGTCAGCCCCGTAATCTTCTATGAGTTTTAGGGCATCTGGAGAATTACCCAAGGATTTAGACATTTTTCTACGCTGTGCATCGCGTACCAATCCGGTGAGGTATACATTGGTGAAGGGCTTCTCCCCCATGTATTCATAACCCGCAAAAATCATGCGCGCCACCCAGAAAAACAGGATGTCTGGACCGGTAACTAAATCATTGGTAGGGTAATAATACTTTATTTCTGGATTTTCAGGATCCAATATCCCGTTAAACACACTGATGGGCCATAGCCAAGATGAAAACCAAGTATCCAAAGCATCTTCATCCCTTCTGAGATCACTGGCATCGAGCTGAGCATTGCCTGATTTTTCTCGTGCAAGCGCTAACGCTGTTTCCAAAGATTCTGCAACTACATAATCCGTTTTGGCATCCCCGTAGTAATAGGCAGGGATTTGTTGTCCCCACCAAAGTTGTCGGCTAATGTTCCAATCGCGGATCCCTTCCAGCCAGTGCTTGTAGGTGTTCTCAAACTTTTTGGGAAATAACTTGATCTCTTGGGTGTCCATAACCGCTTCAAGGGCGGGCTTGACCAAGGTGTCCATGCGCAAGAACCATTGATCCGATAATCTGGGTTCGATTACGGCCTTGGTGCGTTCAGACGTACCTACTTTGTTTTGATGATTTTCCTTTTTTACCAAAAATCCGTGTTCCTCCAACCATTTGGCCACCGCTTTTCTAGCTTCAAAACGGTCCATCCCCTCGAAGGGTCCACCATAGCTGTTGAGCGTTGCATTGGGGTGAAAAATATCGATCAATTCTAGACCGTGCTTTTGACCGATCAGGTAATCATTGGGATCGTGGGCTGGGGTTATCTTTAGGCAACCTGTACCAAATTCTGGATCGACATATTCATCAGCGATCACAGGCACTTTTCGGTTGGTGATGGGTACCAAAACCTCTTGACCGATTAAGTGGGCATATCGCGGGTCTTCTGGATGTACGCACAAAGCTGTGTCACCCAAGATCGTCTCAGGACGCGTGGTGGCTACCGTAATTCGATCCGATCCATCGGCCAATGGATAAGAGACAAAGTACAACAGGCCGGATCTTTCTTCGTAAATAACCTCCTCATCAGAAAGGGTAGTCAAGGCCTCTGGATCCCAGTGAACCATGCGGTATCCCCGGTAGATAAGACCTTTGTTGTACAGATCGACAAATACTTTAATGACCGAATCAGACAGCAGAGGATCCATGGTAAATGCCGTGCGATCCCAGTCACAAGAGCACCCCAATTTTTTGAGTTGCTCTAAAATGACTCCACCGTATTTCTCCTTCCAAGCCCAGGCATGGGACAAAAATTCTTCGCGCGATAAATCGCTTTTTTCAATCCCTTGTTCCTTGAGTTGTGCCACCACCTTGGCCTCCGTGGCTATAGAAGCGTGGTCAGTACCTGGCACCCAACAAGCGTTGAACCCTTGTAGTCTGGCTTTTCTGATCAACACATCTTGGATGGTGTTATTGAGCATGTGACCCATGTGCAGCACACCCGTAACATTGGGTGGCGGTATCACAATCGTATAGGGTGTTCTATGGTCAGGCGTGGATCGAAAATATCCGTTTTCCATCCAGTATTGATACCATTTGCTTTCGGCTTGTTGAGGGGCGTATTTTGAAGGTAATTCCATAAATAAAAAGCGCCAAGGGGGAAGCCCATGGCCACCACAAAAATATAAAAATCAACCCAGTCAATGGCAAATATTCCCGTTTGTACAATCAAGTCCACTTTGCTACCTTTGGGTAACAAAAAAAATCCCATGAAAAAACTATGGCTTACCGTTGTGCTAGCACTTTTTGCTGCACCGATTTGGGCGCAAACCCCTGTGATGAAATTTGCTCAAGACACCTTGGATTATGGCACCATTACCCAAGGGAGCAACGGGCTGAAAATTTTCAAACTAACCAACCAGGGCAAGGCCCCATTAGTCATCTCCGATGTGCGTTCCAGCTGCGGATGTACGGTGCCCAAAAAACCTACCGCTCCAATTATGCCCGGGAAACAAGGAGAAATTGAAGTCGTCTACGACACCCAACGCGTAGGCCCTATCAGAAAGACCATCTATGTCTACTCCAACGCAGGAGCAGAGCCCAAACAACTATACATTGTGGGTCAAGTCGACGCACCCAAGCAATAAAATGCCAAAAATTTCATTTAAAGGGCAGCTTATGCCCGAGTCTCCGATCAGAAAGCTGGCACCGTTTGCGGAACAAGCCAAAAAAAGAGGTATTGAGGTCATACACCTCAACATAGGACAACCCGACATTCCAACCCCTGAATCCGCTTTAAAAGCGGTGAGAGAAGCCCAGGTGGAGGTGTTGAGTTACAGCCCATCGGAGGGCACTTCGGCCTACCGAAAAAAACTAGCCCGCTACTACCAGGGAGTAAACATTCCGGTGGACGAGACTGAAATTATAGTCACTACAGGTGGCTCAGAGGCCCTATCGATTGCTATTGGTGTGGTTTGCGACGCCCAGGACGAGTTGATTGTGCCAGAGCCGTTTTATGCCAATTACAATGGATTTGCCACCGCCAACAATGTAACCGTCGCTCCCCTTCCGACCCGAATTGAGGATAATTTTGCATTGGGCAGCATTGAGCAATTCGAATCGCTCATCACCCCAAAAACAAAAGCCATTTTGCTTTGTAACCCTGGAAATCCCACGGGTTATGTGTACCGCGAAACAGAGCTAAGCCAGGTATTGACCTTGGCCAAAAAACACGATATTTTTGTGATTGTGGATGAGGTATACCGAGAATTTGTCTACGGCGTACCTTTCACTTCAATGCTCTCCTTGGCGGGGAGTGAACAGCATGTGATTCTGATCGATTCTGTCTCTAAACGCTACAGCATGTGTGGCGCCCGCATTGGCTGTTTGGTATCCAAAAACAAAGGAGTGCTCGCCGCTGCGCTTAAATTTTGTCAAGCGCGCCTCTCACCACCCACCTATGCTCAAATCGCCAGTGAAGCAGCTTTAGAAACACCACAAAGCTATTTTGAATCGGTCAACCGCGAATACACCCAACGAAGAGATGTATTGATGGAGGCCCTGGCCAAAATCCCAGGAGTTCGCGTAGGTGCTCCCTCTGGTGCCTTCTATTGCATGGTTGAACTTCCAGTAGCTGATGCAGACCACTTTGCTCAATGGATGTTGTCTGATTTTCAAGATCAAGGGCAAACGGTTATGGTGGCTCCTGGGTCTGGATTTTACGCTTCACCTGGAAAAGGAAAAAACCAAGTGCGCATCGCCTATGTATTGGAACAAGCGAGAATTAAGAGAGCCGTTGAGCTTTTGGCTATCGCTTTGACTCAATACCCACAACAATGAAACCTCAGCCCCACTTCTCTTTAGCTTCACTCAACACTATGGGAATGCCCGCCTATGCTGCTTGGTATGTCCCAGTGGATAGTCAAAAAACCTTAAAGGAAGTATTGGATTTAAAGCTTCATCCCAAGGTTTTTGTACTCAGCGGTGGCAGCAATATGTTGCTGACCCAGGATATAGACGCACTGGTACTTCACGTGGCCATTAGAGGTATAGAAATCATCCATGAATCAGAGGATGAAGTGGTCCTCAAAGTAGGTGCTGGTGAAACATGGCACGATCTGGTCATGCATTGTGTGCACAATAATTGGGGCGGTCTGGAAAACTTAGCCCTCATTCCCGGATATGTAGGCGCAGCACCCATCCAGAATATTGGCGCTTATGGCGTTGAGCAAAAAGACTGTTTTGTTCGGTGTGGAGCTTACGCTTTAACCGATGGACGCGAACGGATTTTTGATCGTGAGGGGTGTCAATTCGGTTATCGAGATTCGATATTTAAAGGGGAGGTTCGAGATCAATACATGATTGGGTGGGTAGAATACCGCTTAACCAAAAAGAATCACGCCCTTCATCTTTCCTACGGAGCGATTAGTCAAGTGTTGGAGCAAAACCAGATACACGCTCCGAGTATTGCAGATGTAGCTGATGCCGTACAGTCCATCCGCAGATCAAAACTTCCGGATCCAAAGATATTGGGCAATGCGGGTAGCTTTTTTAAAAACCCCGTCATTCCTGCACAACAAGCTGCTGAACTAAACGCCCAGTACCCAGACCTACCCATATATGAGGCGTCAACTGGATGGAAGAAAATACCCGCAGGTTGGTTGATTGAACAAGCCGGATACAAAGGTTTTCGTCGAAATAATTGCGGCGTTTACGACAAACAAGCTTTGGTCTTGGTGAATCACGGTGGAGCAACGGGCGCTGAAATGTGGGCTTTAGCTCAAGAAATTCAAGCAGCCGTATGGGAAAAATTCGGGGTGGAGATTACACCCGAGGTGCCTATTTTTTAGAGGGGCGCGATTAATTTGTATCTTTGCACAAAGTATTTTTTATGAAGTTAGCTTTGGTAACTATTGGGCTTCTGGCCTTGGCATTTGCTGGTATCGCCGTAAAAATATGGGCCAAAAAAGAGGGTAAATTTGCCGGCACTTGTGCAAGTCAAAGCCCCTTTCTAAACAAGGAGGGTGCTGCTTGCGGTTTTTGCGGGAAACTTCCCGAGGAGCAAGAATGTAAAAAAGATCAGGTATCCGCTTAAATGTCTGCCAAACAAACTCCTTTTGTCTTGAGCACAGCCATTGAGCAAGCCTGTCAAGGATCTCAAAAAGCATTTAGCGCATTGCTCCACCATTACTGGGGAGAAGTGTATTATTTCCAACTCAAACAAACCCAAAACGAATACGATGCTGAGGACATTTGCATGCAGACATTTGCCCAAGCCTTTGACAAAATCCATACTTATAAACCGGAGTATGCTTTTAATACTTGGCTGTTAACCATTGCCAAAAATCTGCACATTGACTGGTTGCGCAAACGAAAGAATTCAGCATTTGATCCGGCAGTTACTGACCGCGAACAATCCGCTAGGCAGTTAGCGGATGAAAGTCCTACGGCAGAGGACGAATTGATCACTCAGCAAAATTTAGCCGCATTGCTCGCTGAACTAAAAAAACTAAAGCCCCATTACCAAGAGGCCATACAGTACCGTTTTTTCCAGGAGATGAGCTATCAAGATATGGCTGAATCCTTGGGAATTGAAGTCAACCTGGCCAAAGTACGGGTACTTCGGGCCAAACAATTATTGGCAGATTTACTAAAGACAAAACCATAGTGACTAAATATCCCTGAATATTTGGACAGGGGTTTTGGGTGGTGTAATTTTGCGTAAAAATATCAGCCATGTCTACAGCCTCAACTACTGCTGCAACACCTGTACAAACCCATGTGGGTAAACCCAAATGGATAAGAGTTAAGCTGCCCACGGGTAAGAATTATACCCAACTCCGGGGATTGGTCGATCAGTATAAACTAAACACCATTTGTACCTCTGGCTCCTGTCCCAATATGGGCGAATGCTGGGGTGAAGGCACAGCTACCTTTATGATTTTGGGCAACACCTGTACTAGATCTTGTGGTTTTTGTGGGGTAAAAACAGGTCGCCCAGATCAAGTGGATTGGGAAGAGCCTGAAAAAGTGGCTCAATCGATAAAAATCATGGGCATTAAACACGCTGTGATCACCTCTGTAGACAGGGATGATTTAAAGGATATGGGATCTATTCTTTGGGCAGAAACCGTACAAGCCATCAGAAGGTTAAATCCAAACACCACCTTAGAAACCTTAATCCCTGACTTTCAAGGGATCCACAAACATTTAGACCGTATTGTAGCGGTTGCTCCAGAGGTCATTTCCCACAACATGGAGACCGTGAAACGTTTAACCCGTGCGGTGCGTATTCAAGCGCGGTACGAGCGCAGTTTAGAGGTGCTTGGCTACCTAAAAGAAGCTGGGGCCAACAGAACCAAAACTGGACTCATGTTGGGGCTTGGTGAAACCCGTGAAGAAGTGATCGAGACCTTACACGACCTAAGAGCGCATGAGGTAGATGTGGTTACTTTGGGCCAATACCTTCAACCTTCCAAAAAACACTTGCCCGTGGTGGAATACATTACTCCGGAGCAATTCAAAGAGTACGAGACCATCGGACTTGAATTAGGTTTTAGACATGTGGAAAGTGGGGCGTTAGTTCGCTCGTCCTACAAGGCTCAAAAGCATATTCTTTAATAGGGTACTGCTTGGTTCATCCATAAGGTGTGTGACACCAACAGCATACCAATTTTCGTACAACCCAAGCCACTTCACCGAATCCTTTTCGGTAGTCAACACACAACGTCCTCCCAGAGTCTGAAAATCAAACGCACTATAGCTGTGGTGGTCGTTGAAGGACCTGTGCTCCCCCTTCCATCCTAGGGACTTTAGGTGCTCAACTAGGGGGGATGGGTCAGCAATACCAGTGACCAGCACCGGATTTTGCAGCAGCAAATCCGCCAATGTGCGTGTACCCAATGGACCCGAAACAGTAGAGCTATAGCTCAATTGAGCAAACAGCAAGGCCTGACCTTTCTGTACCTTCATCGCAGAACGCCATTGTTTTTGAACAGACTGATCGGGAAAATCAGGAGATTTAGTTACGATGATCACTTCGGCTCTTTGGGCTGCGGATCGGATATCCCTCAGTGAACCCCGAGGAAAAAGATGATCTCTGTGATAGGGCTTGCTCCAGGTCGTGAGCAGTATGTGAGCATGAGGCACCAATGACCTGTGTTGAAAGGCATCATCCAGCAACACCAAGTCAGGCTTAATACGGTGTTCTAAAAACCTCATTCCGGCTACCCGTGAAGCGGAGCATACCAAGCTAACATCGGGAAACTTATCGAGCAAATCAGCGGCCTCATCCCCCAACTCATAAGGACCATCTCCTGGTTTGGCGTGCCATAAGCCTTTGGTTTTCCTCCCATATCCTCGAGTGAGCACTGCTATTTTAAGATCTTTAGGTGCCGTATGAATCAAGTATTGAACCATGGGGGATTTGCCGGTGCCACCCAGACTCAGGTTGCCAATGACCATACTAGGGGTGTTAAATCTATAGGTAGCAAACACACCCCAATCGTAGGCTGCATGCCTGAGGCGCAACACAAAGCCGAGCAATGCCGCCCAAGGGGCTGTCCAAATCGTGCGGAGGTTCATGCGACAAATCTAGAATAATTATCTTTGACAGACTAAATCAATCCATGAAGGTTCAAGACATTGCCCAACTACTCGATCAACTAGCCCCACTGGAGATCGCCGCTGATTTTGACAACACAGGTTTACTGGTCGGAGATCCCGACGCATCGGTGGAAAAAATATTGGTCTCGCACGATGCATTACCCGAAGTGGTGTTAGAGGCCCAACGACTGGGATGCTCCTTAATCGTCGCCTTTCACCCCATTATTTTTTCAGGACTCACCCACATCAACCCCTATGATTATGTAGGTAAAGCGGTTACTCTGGCTATAGCGCATAAAATAGCGATCTACAGCATGCATACAGCTTTGGACCAAGTAATTCACGGAGTAAATGCTCCATTGGGTGAAGCACTGGGGTTGACTGAGACGGAGGTATTGGCCCCCAGCGGCGTACACCCCATCCACGGCTCCATTGGATTTGGGCAAATAGGCACCTTACCTCAAGCGCTTTCCGAAATT
>JALQVG010000108.1 GCA_023260435.1 Flavobacteriaceae bacterium
AGATATTCTCGAATTTTAGCATCTTTGAATTCATATACTTTGTGGGTCAACCCCTGCAAGAAATCCCGGTCGTGAGACACCAAAAGTAGCGTGCCTTCAAATTGTTGTAAAGCCTGCTTGAGCACATTTTTAGATTTGATATCTAAGTGGTTGGTTGGCTCATCCATCACCAGAACATTCAAGGGCTGCAAGAGCAATTTTGCTAGAGCCAGTCGATTGCGCTCACCTCCTGAAAGCACTTTGACAAATTTGTCCACCTCGTCACCACCAAATAGGAAGGAACCTAAGATATCGCGGACCTTGGATCGGTTGGTCTCATTGGCTGCGTCAATCATGGTGTCGAGCACCGTTTTGTTGGGGTCTAGATACTCGGCCTGATTTTGGGCAAAATATCCGATTTGAACATTGTGACCCAATTTAATCACCCCCCCATCGGAAGGAATTTCGTTGACAATCAATTTAGCTAAGGTCGACTTACCTTGACCATTCTGTCCCACGAAGGCCACTTTACTGTCCCGCTCAATCAAAAGATCAATACCTGACAAAACATGGTTTGATCCGTACGACTTGCTCAACCCGTGTAATTCCACGACTACTTTCCCAGGAGTCACAGAAACCGGAAAACGCAATTTCATCACCGAGGTGTCGTCTTCATCTACCTCGATTCGGTCAATTCGATCCAATTTCTTGATCAGTGATTGAGCCATCGAGGCCTTAGAGGCTTTGGCGCGAAATTTTTCGATCAACTTCTCTGTCTGTTGAATCTGTCGCTCCTGATTTTTTTGGGCGTTCCGCTGCTGTTCTTTTAGCTCTTCGCGCAATACTAGGTATTGGGAATATGGTTTATTAAAATCGTAGATACGTCCAAGCACGATTTCTATACTTCGGTTGGTCACGTGATCCAAGAACATCTTATCGTGGGAGACAATCACCACAGCTCCGGGGAAACTGTTTAGGAATTGTTCCAGCCAAATAATTGATTCAATATCCAGGTGGTTGGTCGGCTCATCGAGCAAGAGCACATCATTGGATTGCAACAACAGTTTAGCCAGTTCGATGCGCATCCTCCAGCCACCGGAAAAAGTCTCTGTTTTTTTATCAAAATCTGAGCGTTTGAATCCAAGACCTAATAAAATCCGCTCCGTTTCGCCTTGATAACTATATCCGCCAATCATTTCATAGCGTTGGGTCACATCGCTTAAATCGTCGATTAACTGACTGTACCCATCGCTTTCGTAGTCGGTACGCGTGGCGAGCTGGTGGTTGATCTCATCCAATCGACCCTCGAGTGCTTTGATTTCTTCAAATGCTTGTTGCGCTTCTTCCACCACTGTTCTGCCTGGAATAAAATCGATGTCCTGACGCAGAAAGCCGATGGAAAGATCTTTTTCCTTGGCGATTACTCCGGTATCCGGGGCTAAATCACCGGAAAGAAGTTTGAGCATGGTTGATTTGCCCGCACCATTCTTGCCGATCAAACCGACTCGATCTCCTCCATTGAGGCGAAAGGAGATTTCCTCGAAGAGGTATTCACCGGAAAAGGAAACAGATAAATTGTGTATGTTCAGCATCGGTTTGGTGATCTAGGTTACGCACCACAGCGGGTTAATGCGTACTTTTGGAAAAAGTTTTGCAAATGTTAAAAAAAGGAACCAAACTATACAGCATTTTAACAGGAAGTTGCCCACAGTGTCACGAAGAAAAAATATATGTGGACCAAAATCCATACCACCTGGGTCGTTTGTTTAAAATGCATGACCAATGCGGACACTGCGGATTGGTCTACCGCATTGAACCTTCCTTTTTTTATGGAGCTATGTATGTAAGTTATGGCGTGGGGATCGCCTTCTCTGTCGCTGCGTTTATCATCAGCTATTTGTTTTTCTCCAGCACTTTAATGCAGGCGTTTATCGCCATATTTGCCACCAACATCGTGTTTTACCCATTGATTATTCGGCTGTCCAGAAATATATGGATCAATATTTTTGTCCACTACAAACCTGAGCTAGCCAAAAAACGCGCGTAGCGTTTGATGTCAATTTCCTCAGGCAGAGGCTCGTTGTCGATTAAATGAGTCACTAGCGCTTTGGCGGCCGACGGAGCCATCACCACCCCTCGAGACCCCATGCCGTTGATGACTGATAAATTGTGGTAGGTAGGGTGTGTGCCCACTAGGGGACGGCGATCAGGCACGGTAGGTCGTAAACCAGCCTGATGATCGATTACTTCGTAGTCCTTCAGCAAAAGCATTTTAAGTTCTTTTTCTAACTGAATCCTGGCCGATGCTGTAGGTGTTTCCGTAGGATCATTCCAGCTATAGGTGGCGCCCACTCGGTAGTAATCATCTCCTAGGGGCAATAAAAAGATTCCCGACTTGACAATATGCGCTTCCTGGAGCCCTGGCGCGTGTATGGTCAAAAGTTCTCCTTTGGTGCCTTGAACGGGTAAATACCCAAAATATCGACTTTGAGTGATGCCAAAACCCGTGGCAAAAACCACTCCTCGATAAGGCTGACCCTCATAGGTGTTTGTCTTACAATCCCAA
>JALQVG010000055.1 GCA_023260435.1 Flavobacteriaceae bacterium
CAGGCCGCCGACCGAGGCGTCGAACACCGCCACGCCCAGCTCCAGCGACGCGTAGACGTTGGCCACCGCCATACCGTAGGTGTCGTGGTAATGGCCGGCGAGCCTGTCCACCGGCACACGTTTCGCCACCACATAAAAAACGGCACCTCTTTGGGGTTGCTGGCTCAATCATATATGGATCAAGGTGCTTTGGTGCCCGACCAGGTAACCATCGATATGTTGGAAGAAGCAGTAGACCAGACTCCTGAGGCCAAAGGATTTATTTTTGATGGCTTTCCCAGAACAACCGCACAGGCCGAGGCGTTGGATGCTTTTCTTGCCAGTAAAAACATGGAGGTTTCTGCTACCATAGCTTTAGAGGCCCATGATGAGGAATTATTGGTGCGTCTGTTGGAACGCGGTAAAATAAGTGGACGTCCTGATGATCAAGACGAGACAAAAATCCGCACAAGATTTGATGAGTACAACCAAAAAACAGCCCCGCTTAGGAACTACTACCAGGCGCAAAATAAATTTTATTCGGTAGATGGCATAGGAGCCATTGAAGAAGTCAAACAGCGCATTGCCGAGGTGATCGCCAACCTAGGATAGATGACAGACGGAAATTTTGTTGATTACGTAAAAGTGTATATGTCCTCTGGAAACGGAGGAAAAGGATCTATGCACCTGCATAGAGAAAAATTTGTAGCCAAGGGAGGCCCTGATGGGGGAGATGGCGGTCGCGGAGGACATGTCATTCTCCGGGGAGACAAGAACTTATGGACTTTACTGCACTACAAATACACCAAACACATGAGTGCTACCCATGGCGAGCACGGGAGTAAAAACAGAAGTTTTGGTGCTGATGGAAAAGACGTCTATGTCGACGTGCCGCTGGGTACCGTTGTCAAAGATGCAGAAACCGGAGAGTTTGTCTGTGAAATAACGGAGCACGGTCAAGAAATCATTCTACTCGAAGGAGGTATGGGTGGTCTAGGCAACTGGCATTTTCGTACATCCACGAACCAAACTCCTCGATATGCCCAGCCGGGAATTCCTGGAAAGGAGGGATACTATACGTTAGAACTCAAGGTATTGGCCGATGTCGGTTTAGTGGGTTATCCCAATGCAGGCAAATCGACCTTATTGTCCGTAATCACCGCAGCTAAGCCCAAAATTGCCGACTATGAATTCACTACTCTAAAGCCCAACTTAGGGATTGTGGGGTACCGAGATTTTCAAAGTTTTGTTATGGCAGACATCCCAGGTATCATCGAAGGTGCTGCAGAGGGAAAGGGGTTAGGTCACTACTTTTTACGCCATATAGAACGCAATGCTACCTTGCTTTTTTTGATCCCAGCGGATGCTAAAGACATCGCGAAAGATTATCATATTTTATTGGATGAATTGCGCCGATACAACCCTGAACTTTTAGACAAAGATCGAGTCATCGGAATTTCTAAATCAGATATGTTGGATCAAGAGCTTCAAGAGGCGTTGACCGCTGAATTAGACGGTGTTTTTGGCGATACTCCCTACGTATTTTTCTCTTCCGTAGCAGAAACAGGGTTGATGGCCTTGAAAGACCTGTTGTGGAAGACCATTCACCTAAGTAAGCACCAGTGAAAAAAGTCCATTTTATTGCCATTGGAGGCAGTGCCATGCACAATTTAGCCTTGGCCTTGGCCCATCAAGGAATTGAAGTGTCGGGAAGCGATGACGTGATTTTTGAGCCTTCCAAAACCCGACTTAAAGCACAGGGAATACTTCCCGCAGAGATGGGGTGGTTTCCTGAGCGATTGACCTCTGATATAGATGCCGTGATTTTGGGGATGCACGCCAAACCCGATAACCCTGAACTATTACGCGCCCAGGAGATGGGTCTAAACGTACTTTCATATCCGGAATATATTTACCACCACGCACAACACAAAACACGAGTGGTCATCGCAGGTAGTCATGGAAAGACCACCATCACCTCTATGGTTTTGCACGTTTTGCATCAATGTGGTATGGAGGTTGACTATTTGGTGGGTGCTCAGCTGGAAGGTTTTGACCGTATGGTTCACTTGACTACAGAAAATGCATTTATGCTGATTGAAGGGGACGAGTATCTGTCTTCGCCCATTGATCGCCGGCCCAAATTTCATTGGTATCAGGCCAATATTGCCCTGATCAGCGGTATCGCTTGGGACCACATCAATGTGTTTCCTACCCAAGAATCTTACGACGATCAGTTTAGGCAGTTCATCGATTTAATGGTTCCAGGAGGCAGTTTGGTGTATTGTCAAGATGACGCCAAAGTAGTGGCTCTAGCAGAGCAAACGGACCGACACCTCAAAAGAATACCGTACACCCTACCTGAGCATGAAGTAGTCGATGGAGTAACGTATTTAGAGACCCCAGAAGGCATGATGCCTCTATCTGTTTTTGGACCGCATAACCTCAGCAATTTGGCAGGTGCCCGTTGGGTGTGTCAGTTGATGGGAATCGACGAATTAGATTTCTACAACGCTATAGCCAGTTTTAAGGGTGCAGCTAAACGACTTGAGTTGGTCAAACGACAAGGCTCTGGATTTGTGTACAAAGACTTTGCTCATGCACCTAGTAAAGTGCTCGCTACGACGGCAGCAGTACGCGCCCAGTTTCCACAACATAAATTGGTGGTAGCCTTGGAGTTACATACCTACAGCAGCCTAAACCCCGCTTTTCTTCCGGAGTACCGCCATACATTGGCAGGTGCAGATCAAGCAGTAGTGTTTTATGATCCAGAGGCATTGGCCATTAAACGAATGGATGAGGTGGCACCAAGTGCCGTGGCAGAGGCATTCGATCATCCAGGACTTAGGGTCTTTACCACCCCCCAACAAGTAGCGGAGTTGTTTTATGGGATCGATTTAGCGCAAACCGTCGTTTTGATGATGAGTTCTGGACACTTTGGCGGTCTTGATCTGTCCTTAATCGGAACAAAATAATCGTTATTTAAAGAGGCTTACTTTTAGGGGATGAGTCAAGCTATGTCCCTGTGGTCTGCAGAAGATCAACCCCGTGAGCGATTGATGTCCCAATCGCCACAAGCCTTGAGCAATGCCGAGTTGATCGCTTTGATATTAGGCACAGGGGTGCAACATCAGTCCGCACTAGCTGTGGCCCAATCCATACTCGCCTTGGCAGATCACCAACTGGCCAGTTTGGCTACTCAACCCTGGAATGACTGGGTCTGCCTTAAAGGTGTGGGTACAGTTAAAGCAGTGCGTCTAGCTGCGGCTATCGAACTAAGTCGCCGTATCCCTTTAGATCCATCCATTAGTCGTTGTGCGTTAACGAGCAGCCAGGACGTGTATCAGTTGCTCAAGCCGAAGCTAGCCCACCTTCCTCACGAAGAGTTTTGGGTGCTTTACCTCAACAATGCCCACAAGTTATTGTATATGCACCGATTGAGTCAAGGAGGTATTACCGCTACTTATGTGGATATTCGATTGTTGCTCAAAGAGGCGCTACAGAGGCGCGCCGTGGCTATTGTGGTGGCCCACAACCACCCTTCAGGTCAGTTGCAGCCTTCGAGTCAAGACAGAGAACTCACAGAAAAAATTAAAAAAGCTGTCGAGTTGATCGATATAAAGTTGTTGGATCACTTGGTGATTGCCCAGCAGGAATACTTGAGTTTTGCCGATCAGCATTGGTTGTAAATCCCTATTTTTGGGTCCATGGCAGAGGATCTACTCGTTTACACCCCTGAAATCACCATGAGGCTGCGCTATGTAGCCCAACAGTTCTTTGGACGTATTCTTGGGATTAAATTTACCCTAACCACAGACCGAGTAGCTTTTGTGGAACATTCAGGACCAAAACTCGCCTATACGAAACAGACTTTAGGTACTGGGTTATGGATGAAGTGTCACGATTTGCTTTTTGATGGAGGTATTGAGGATTACCCTATTGCTGTAGTAGATTGGGGTGGGCTCCCTTGTTTTTTTCAAACCGCGGAGCAAGAACCTATATCCTGTGACTTACTGGCCGCTTCATTTTATTTGTTGACCCGATATGAGGAGTATTTGCCTCACGTGAGCGATGAGCATGGTCGTTTTCCCGCAGCTCAAAGTTTGGGGGCGCGCTACGGATTTTTAACCCTCCCGGTGGTAGACTTATGGGCCCAGAGATTTCAGGATACGTTGCATGAAATGTACGGGGTAGTTAAAACCAACAAAAGAGTGTATCAGTACTGCTCGATGCTCAATGTATCTGCTTCTCATGAGTTTTTATATCGAGGTTTCCTTCGACAGATTTCTGGGATAGCTATGGATTTGTTAGGGTTTAAAATGCGCCGATTAGGTTATAGGGTTCTGGTAGGTTTGGGCCTAAAAAAAGATCCCTACGACTTGTATGAGGAAGTGCTTAAAGCCCACAAGAAATTGGGACAAGTCCCTAAAGTTTTCTTTCAATTGGCCAAGTATGGCCCCTACGATAAAAATGTTTCGCCGTACAACCGTCATTTTCAGCATTTGATCAAGTCAGTAGGGGATTATGCCCAGATCGCATTAGCGGCTTCCTATGCTTCTTTTGATGATCCTGAGACGTTGCTTGAAGAGAAAAAAGTGCTTTCAGATATTGTTCATAGACCTATCGACTCCTGTAAAACTAGGTATAATCGTTTAAACATTCCATTGACCTATAGAGACATGGTCGATGCTGGATTCACCGAAGATTACTCTATGGGATATACCCATGATTTGGGATTCCGCGCGGGTACGTGTACTCCATTTCATTTTTATGATTTGTATTTAGAGATGCAACAGCCTATTGTGGTTTATCCTTTTGCGGTACAAGATTACGCCTTGCTTAAAGAAAAAAGTATGGCAGACGCCATGCTTAAAATGAAAGCGATGTATGCCCATGTCCATCAAGTAGGGGGTTGGATGGGGGTGATCTTTTCCATGGAACTTTTGGGGAGTCCCCAAAAGTATGATTGGAAAAAACTTTATGTAGCACAGTTAAAAGCCTTTTATGCTGCGTCCTGAAGTCGAACATATTTTTTTTGATTTAGACCATACCCTATGGGACTTTGAACGCAACTCTGCAGCCGCGTTTGAAGTGCTTTTGGCTGATATGGCCATTCCGATAGATGTTCAGGTGTTTCATGGGGTTTACTCTCCGATAAACGAAGCATATTGGGAGTTGTATCGTCAGGGCTTGATAAGTCAACAAGAGCTTCGCCTAGGGCGGTTGAGGGATAGTTTTCATCAACTCGATGTTTCTGTGGAGGAATCGGTCATTCAACAGGCTTCAGAGGGCTACATCGACTTGTTAACCACGTTTACGCATTTAATGCCGGGTACTGTGGAGTTGTTGGACTACCTAAAGCCAAATTATACCCTACATATTATCACGAATGGTTTTCGGGAGGCACAAGCTAGAAAGTTGGCTCATTCATCCTTAGCTCCCTACTTTGATCAAGTGATCGATTCTGAAAGTGTCGGTGTAAAAAAACCTCATCCCCTTATTTTTGAAAGTGCGCTACAGCGTGCTGCAGCCAAGAAAGAATCTGCTTTGATGGTAGGGGATCATCTTGAAGCAGATGTGTTAGGAGCATTATCCTTGGGCTGGCAGGCGGTACACTATGACCCTTTGGGTAAACAGGTACATACCCATTGTCCCATTATTCATGATCTGAGGACCCTAAAGGATTGGCTTTAGGTTATTTACCTCCCCAAAGCTTTTTCATCTGCTGGTCGATTTGCTGCTCCTTGGTATTTTCCCTTGGGGTATATAGTTGGGTTCCTTTAATTTCCTCTGGCATAAAATCCATACGGGCAAATGACTCAGGATTGTTGTGCGCATAATGATATTCTTTCCCATAACCCAGCTCTTTCATCAGTTTAGTCGGTGCATTGCGCAAGGCTAAAGGAACGGGTAGGTCTCCTGTTTTTCGCACTAATTCCTGTGCATCATTGATCGCTTGATACGCACTATTGCTCTTGGGCGAAGTAGCCAGGTAAAGCACACATTGACTGAGAATGATCCTGGATTCCGGATATCCGATGGATGTTACCGCTTCGAAGGTGGTTTGTGCCATCACCAAGGCAGTTGGTTGTGCCAGCCCAATATCTTCTGCTGCCAAGATCACCAATCTGCGCGCAATAAATTTTAGGTCCTCTCCAGACTCAATCATTCTGGCCAGCCAGTACACAGAGGCATTTGGATCGGATCCTCGGATCGACTTGATCAGGGCAGAAGCTATATCGTAGTGTTGTTCCCCAGATTTGTCGTAATGCAGTGGCATCGCTTTGAGTTGAGAGGAGACATACTCATCGGTCAATTCAAGTCCTGGCTGTCCATAACTTTGAACCAAAAGCTCTAACAGATTGAGTAATTTCCTTCCGTCCCCTGAACTCGCTCGGTACAAAGATTTTTTTTCTTTAATCACCACCTGTTGGTTTTTGAGCCAGGTGTCTTGAGTCACAGCCCGCTCTACTAGGGCGTCTAGGTCGGCTACGCCTAAAGTATCCAATACATATACTTGACACCGCGACAAAAGGGCACTATTTACCTCAAAACTTGGGTTTTCTGTAGTAGCGCCGATCAAGGTGACTGTCCCTTTTTCTACAGCCTGGAGTAGTGAATCCTGTTGGGATTTGCTAAAACGGTGAATCTCATCGATAAACAGAATAGGATTTTTGGCCGTAAAAAGCCCAGGACTTTTTTGTGCGCGGTCAATGACGTCACGCACTTCTTTCACTCCGCTGTGTATGGCGCTTAAAGCAAAGAACGAACGCTTGGTGGTTTGGGCTATGATTTGCGCTATGCTGGTTTTTCCCGTACCCGGAGGTCCCCATAAAATCATGGAGGGAATATGATCTCTCAGAATATGTCCCGTCAAGGCACCGTTGGGGCCTAGCAAATGATCCTGACCCACTAAATCTTCTATATTTTGTGGTCTGAGACGTTCTGCTAGTGGTGTGCTATTCATCCTTTAGGCATTCTTTGACGTACTACTTCATATAGAATGACCCCACAGGCTACCGACACATTTAAAGAGGCTATTTCACCCAGAATAGGTAGTGAAGCCTGGTGATCTGTTATTTTTAATACAGCAGGAGAGATTCCGGTATCTTCAGCGCCCATGACTAAGGCAATTCCTGGGGTTAAATCTGTCTGGTAAATAGTGTTTGTCGCTTTTTCAGTAGCGGAGACTACTTGTATGCCCGAGGATTGAAGATAATACACCGCGTCTTTGATATGATCCACCTTAGCGATAGGTACGGTATATACAGCTCCCGCTGAGGTTTTTACAGTATCTGCATTGACCGGTGCCGCTCCTTTGGACTGGATGATGATTCCATCGACGCCTGTGCATGAGGCTGTGCGGATCATGGCACCGAAGTTGCGCACATCGGATACCTGATCGAGTACTAAAAACAATGGAGTTTCTTTCTCAGCACATACTCGATCCACTAAAGATTCCATGGAGACAAACCCAACAGGTGCGACGGTAGCTATGGCTCCTTGATGATTGCCCTGGCCTAATTTATTTAGTTTTTCTATGGGAACAAATACAGTGCTGATTCCCTTCTGAGCAGCGAGTTTTTTTAAGGAAATCATCAACGGACCCTCAGCTCCATTTTGGAGGTAGATCTTATCGATGGACTGTCCTGCCTCAATAGCTTCAATGATGGCGCGAATACCGTAAACGGAGTTTTGTTTAGTTTCGATGGCTTTATTCTTTGGGGCGAAGGTAAAAAAAAACCACCCAATTGGGTGGTTTTCTCTTCTGTAGCCTACAGATTAGTTTTGATCAGTGATGTTTGGGTTGAACAACAACTCGTTGGTTGGTAGTTCATAAGTCAAACGCTCATCGTTGTGGCTAAAGGTTTCTCCTTTGTAGTCCAACCAGTTAGCACCACGAGTTCTGCTTTGTCTTTGTCTCTTCATCAAGAAATAAGATTTTCCTTCTCCAAAAAGCTCCAAACGAGTTTGTGTAGAAATCTCTTCCTGTAAAGCAGCGCCACTCAAAGCATCGATGTATGATACATCTGTGATACGATCTGATAGGTAGTTCTTAAGAGTAGTTTTGGCAGTAGCCTCATCTCCTAGTTCCGCAGCAGCTTCCGCTTTTAATAAGTAGAATTCATCAGAACGCATGTAGTGCGCATCAGAATCTACGTTAACCTGAGGTCCGCTGAAAAATCTAAATCCTTTAGCTTGTGCTGTGGTATTGTAGAATTTGTATGCGGCTACTAATCCTCTACCAAGGTTAGGGAATTGTGTCTTTCTGATGTCATCATCTCTGAATTTGCTAAACAAACCTGCATCCATTCCTTTGTGATTTCCTACAGCTGCATAGCTATAACTAAAAGGATCCATAAAGCCCCACCAAGTGAACAATGAAGCTAATTCTTGAGAAGATGTTACGGTAACTCCCCACATAATAGCTTGGTGAGCATTTACATCATTGAACCCTCCTACGGTGTCATCTGGACCCAAAACAGTAATCTCTGCAGGGCTCATTTTACCGTAACCTGCATTCACTACTTTGTCAGCATACTCATAAGTTTTCGTCCAGTTGTTCATGGCTCCATAAGTATACGCTAATACCCCACGAACTACATCTTGGTTGAATTCAATTTTGTCTGAACGAACAAATCCTTCCAATAGCACTTCTGCTTTTTCTAAATCTGCAACAGCTTGGTTAAATACCTCACCTACAGTACTTTTTGGTTGTTCTAGTTGATCAGATGCTGTGTAGATAGGCACTGATGGCCCAGTTAGATTTGAAATGTCGTTGACAAACAAATGGTTCAAATAGAAGTAAGCCCATCCACGAGCGGCTAAAGCCTGACCCATGGTATGTTTTTGTACGTTGGTAGTTAATTGTGCTTGATCACCACCTAAACCGTCAATTACAAGGTTTGAGAGGTTGATGATGCGGTACAAGAACCTCCATGGCATGTAGTTAAAGTTATCATCTGGATTAACTGTAGCAGTCATTTCAGAAATAGAACGCTGTCTGTTGTAACTTTTACCCAAGTGTGCCATGTCCTGAGATAGTATATCTAGGTTCATGTGTTGCAAGTGTACACCAAAGTCTTCTTGGGCAGTTGTACCACCGCTACCTCTTGCATACAATTGTTGATAGATCCCTAATAGGGTTCCTTTTGCTGCATCAGGGTTAACTGCAACAGCTGCGGAAACCTGCTCTTGCGATAGAGAAGCGGTAGGGTAGGTCTCCAAAAATTCCTCTTGACATGATGCCAATAGCACCAAAGAAGAAACTAAGCCAAATATTTTTATGTTTTTCATTGGATTATAATTTAACATTTAAACCAAATACAAGTGTAGATAGTGGGTTATAGGTATAGATACCTGTTCCTCCAGTGATAGATGTAGAAGGATTGAATCCTTTTCTTTTTGAAGCCAACCAAAGGTTGTCACCAGTGATGTATAAATCAGCTGTGTCCAAACCTAGTTTGTTGGCTAGGGATTTTGGTACGTTATACCCAAGACGTACGTTGTTTAGGGCGATAAAGTCTGATCTAGTCAAGAATCTTGAAGATGAAGCATTTTGTTGAATTTGCAAAGCAGCATCTTGTCTTGGAACATCAGTTACATCACCTTCTTGTCTCCAACGGTTTCTGATGTCTACGTGGAAGTTGTTGGTACCAGCGTATCCATTACCCATTAGAGTAGCGTAGGCACTGTCGTAGGCCCATCCACCCAATTGATAGTTGAATAGGGTAGACAAATTGAAATTTTTGTATGATGCATTCAATCTAAATGCTCCGCGAACGTCAGGAATGATGCTCTTGTTTAAGAACTTGTTGGTAGCGTTAGCATACACATCAGTTTTTTCAGACTGAATATTAGCGTCAGGATTGTCATTAACGTACGGAGTCAAAGAGTTGATGCGGACATCACCTGTGTTGAATTTGCCATCGTTGTTTTTGTCTTCAAAATAGGCAGTCCATTCAGCAGCACCAGTGGTTGGGTTCACTCCGGTGTATTCTTTGGTGTAATAGTCGAAGAGTGATCTACCTGACTCGTTTCCGTAAAGTCCACTTACACTGAACTTTTGTTGTTCACCAGTAACTGGATCAATCGGAAGTGCCATCAATTTGTTGCTGAATTTCTCTCCGTTGATGCCAGCACTTAGTTTGAAATCACCTTTGTTCAAAATCTTGAAGTCAAAGTCAAATTCAATCCCTTGGTTAATCAACTCTCCGTCGTTTACTTTAAGTGAAGCATAACCTACAGATGGTCCAACTTGTCTGTCGTAGAACATGTCGTTGGTAACTTTTTTGTAAGCTTCCAATGATCCAGAGAAGAATCCTCCAATTTCAAAATCTACACCCGCATTAAACTGGTTTGATTTTTCCCAAGTCAAATCTTTATTTCCTTTAGTGGTGAAGGCCAAAGAAATATTGTCAGAAAGGTTGTTGATGGAATACAAGTTGTACCCTGGATATAATCCAATACCTCCTGAGTTACCAATGGTTCCATAACTAGCTTTAACTTTCAAGAAGTCAAAGAATTTAGAATCTTTCATGAAATCTTCTTCAGTCAAAGCCCAAGCTCCACCTACGGAGTAGAAATCACCCCAACGGTTGTTGATAAATCTAGAAGAAGCATCTTTGTTGTAAGATAACGTCAAGAAATATTTGTTTTGGTAGTCGGTATTTACGTTGGCAATGTAGCTTTCAGTGCGCTCATTGTCTGTGTATCCATATCCTGGAGCATTAACCACCCCATTGGCGATATCAATACCGTCAGGTAAAACCAATTTACTTCTTTCAGCAGATAAGTAGTTGTACTCGTAAGCAGTCGCTACGTGCGATAAAAACGCAGATACATTGAACTCATCGATTTGCTTTTTAAAACGCAAACCTGTTCTGATGGAGTAGTTTTTAGTTTCAGCACGATCTCTAGTAACCAAACCACCTTGACCTTTAGCAGGGCTATAGAAAGGCTCGTACAAGCTGATACCATCATTCATATAATACTGGTAAGCAAAATTGTTCTCCAAAGTTACCCCATCAGTAATGTTCATGGTGGTGTTATTGTTGAAGTTAACAGAGTTTGCTTTCGCGCGGCTCACGTTGATTTTAGCATCAGCCACACCGTTGGTCGCAAATCCAAAACCTCTTCCTTGTTCTAAACCGTAATCATAAAGATATCCTCCATAAATAGGGTCGTCAATTTTATTGCCATCAGCATCTCTTCTGAATAATGGGTAAACAGTTGGGATGTTATCTACCCACCAGAACTGAGATGATGAAGATGAACCGGTACCATTGTTGTTTGATTCACTTTGAGTATAGTTCAATGTGGTGTTTACATCGATAAAATCTTTGATTTTGTGGGTAGCAGCAACACGTCCGTTCAAACGGTTAAAGTTTGTGTTGGTAGCGTATCCGATATCATCGATAAATCCAAATGAAGTATACACAGAAGAGTTTTCACCTACGTTAGAAATAGTCATGATGACTTCATTTCTGTTGGCATCCTGGAAAGTGTAGTCACCCCAGCTTTCTGGTGTATATTTTCTGGTCACACCTGGGCGTACAGTTCCAGTTGCTGGATCAATCAACGCCGCTACATCCACGTTGCCGTTGGCTAGTGAAGGAACGTTCCACATGTTGTAAATGGTAGGTAAGTCAGATACGGCTCCACCACCTGGGATTTCAAACAAGTTAGCATTGGCATAAGCAACAGCAGATTCTGTGGTTGCGTTTGCAGCTCTTAAGCCTCTTTGGTATACACCGTCCCAAGCAATTCCGATATACTCTTCTGGAGATCGTATTGTTTCATAACGGGCAATACCTTGGTAGTTAGTACCTGTTTTTACTTGAACGTTGATGCTGTTGCCAGCGTCTTTACCTCTTTTGGTGGTGATTACAATTACCCCGTTAGCACCACGAGCACCGTACAAAGAAGTAGCAGAAGCATCCTTAAGAACAGTAATCGATTTGATGTCATTTGGGTTAATGTCATTCAAACTTCCACCAAATGGAGCATCATCTACAATGTACAAAGGAGCTTGGCTTCCACTTACGGAACCAAAACCTCTAATACGCACGGTAGATGTAGATCCTGGCTGACCAGAAGTGTTGAATACAGCCACACCAGCAACCTCACCGGCTAAAGCCTGAGATACGTTGGTAAATGATTTTTGTGATACGTTTTCACCAGCAACTACTTTCGCAGATCCGGCAAACGACTTTTTAGACACATCACCAAAACCTGTTACGATCACTTCTTCAAGAGCCTGAGCGTCTTGAGCTAGTGAAACATTAAGTTGGCTAGAGTTTCCTACAGAGACTTCTTTGGTTACATACCCGATAAAACTAAACACCAAGACATCGCCCTGTGCTGCACTAATCGAGAAGTTACCATCGAAATCTGAAGTGGTTCCTTTGTTGGTTCCTTTTACCAATACAGTAGCACCTGGTAAGGGAGCGCCATCTTGGTCAGATACCAATCCGGAAACCGTTTTGGTTTGTGCAAAGGCTATTTGCACAGCAAATACCAGCAAAAACGCCAGCAATCCTTTAACTTTTGTTTTCATTTGAGTGGGTTTAGTTAAACAAAATCATCGCAAACTTAACACATATTATGATAAATAATACGTTTTAAAGTGTTTTTTAGTTAATTATTCTGTGTTAAAATGTGTAACTGTTACTGTATATTTAATTCCGATATCCAGTCAAATATCTCTGTTTCATTTTTTAATTTTCGTTTGTTTTTTGGATTTCTGTGTTCTGGCAAAAGAAGATCGCTCTCCCACAAGTTTCTCAAGTTTCCCTCCAATAAATAGTGTTTGTTATTTCTAGAAATAATATAGCTAGATGCATCCACCCACTTTGGGTTTTTTGGGTCTGAAAATCCAGAACTCGGCATGGAGATACTCTCTTTTCGTGGTTCTTCTATTTTTTTTCTAGAATGAAGCAGTAAGCCGTAAGGTTTTTCCGGTATGATTTCTGATACCAAAACTGTTTGAGGGGTAGAATTTAATGGGGTAATATCTATTGTCGAGTATTTTTTACCCATGTATTCAACAATTGCCCCTTTATCTGGCGTGTATTTTAGTAGTTCTTGGCTGTTCCCTTTTATTTCAAAGTAACTCGCACCGATGTGAAGTCTCGCCATAACCTTTACTCTGTTACCATCTCTCATCTCAATAATGGTCTCGCTGTACGATTTGTCTAGATAAGGATTCCCATCAATTTCTTTGTTTTCTGCAATTTGTTTAAGTAACTCTACATTACCCATATTACTTAAGCTTCTAGCATCGATGGAGAAATTTTGTCCCCAAGCCATTATGGGTACCAGTATTAATAGTAATTTTTTCATAGTTTTTATTTTAAAAAAAAAGCGCCTATCAAAGATAGACGCTTTTTGTTGTCAATGTAGTGCGTTTATTTAACGTCCCACCATAGTTTAGTATCTTGTGTGTCTGCGCCTTGAGCAGCAACAGCAGCATTGTAGTTTGCTTCGTTGAGTGCAGCTACGTTAGCAGAGTATCCATAACGTACAGGGATCCCTGTACCAGATTCTGCGTCTGGAGCTGGAGAAAGTACTGGAAAATCTAGTCTTCTCCATTCTGCCCATGCCTCAGCACCTTGAAGGTAAAGAGCAACCCATTTTTGGGTAGCAATTTGTTCCATAGCTTTTGCAGAGTTGAAAACTACTTCAGCACCAGCTTTATAAGCAGTTGCATCTGCAGAAGAAACACCCCATTGCTCCATTGAAGCATCAATTCCTTTGTAGTACCATGTAGCTACATCATCAGTAATCCATCCTCTTTCAGCAGCTTCGGCCATAGAAAAAGCAACTTGTGCATAAGAGAAAATCATACCTCCAGCTGTAGTACCGTCATAGATTACTTCATCAGCAATAAAGGAAATATTGGCTTGAAGCACATTTGGGTTGGCTACACCATAAGGCACACCTACATAGTTCCCACCTGCAGCAGGTAATTCAGCATAGGAAGCAACACGTGGATCATTGTGGGCCAAAAGATGGTCTACAAATACATCACTTAATGCATAGTCTTCACGAGTTTCAAATCGATCTTGCCAAGGATTGTCGTTGGTGTCCTCGGTAAGGTATGGATAATGCATGTTGTCTGCAGAGCTGGCCAATGCGCCAGACATAGCTTCTTTAAATTTAGTTTGAGCTGTAGCGGGAGCAACATCAGAAATTCTCAAAGCCATAACCATTTTTAAGGTGTTGGCAAATTTCTTCCATTTGTTCATATCACCACTGAACAAAATATCTCCTTTTAGTGCTCCTGCAGTTTCGATAGAAGCCAAAGCTTCATCGATTAAATCAAAGCTAGCCATATAGACGGCTTCCTGAGTGTCAAAAGCAGGAGTGATGTTTTCTACACCCTTAAGGGCTTCAGAAAATGGAATCATTCCCCAAGAATCTGTTAAATGCTTAAAGTAGTAAGCCTTTAAGATTTTAGCGACAGCTAGTTGATTATTAGTTGATCCAGAACCTGTATATGCTTCAGGATTTGCTATGTTTAGGTCGATGATCTCTTGAAGGTCTTTCAAGGCTCCAGCGTACCATCCATCGTAGGATCTTTGAGTTGTCGCATAGCGAGACTCTTCGGTATAGGTTACTTGAGCGATATATTGAACCCACATATTTCCCTCTACCTCACTTACTTTAGCGGGCATAGATCTAAGTGCGTTGGTCAATAGTGCTTGAGTTGAAGCAGCAGAAGGTTGATTTGGGTTTACATTTTCGTTTCCGAAATCAACGGTTTCGCATGATCCCAACAAGCCTAATGAAAGCGCTACAATTCCAAAAAATTTAATATTCTTTTTCATGGTTATCATGGCTTAAAAGTTAATTTTTACATTCAGACCTATGCTGCGTGCTGGAGGTAATTGACCACCTTCTACAGCTCTGTATGGACTGGTCAAACTTCCTTGTCCCTCAATTTCGCTTGGGTCAAGTCCATCGACTTTTGAATACAATAGGAACAAGTTGTTTCCAATGACAGAAACGTCTACAGTTTTGAAAGGAGTGTTGGCAATAAGTTGTTGTGGTAGAGTATACCCAACGCGTAATTGACGAAGTTTGATGTATGAAGCATCGTATAACCAAGCATCGTGAATACCAAATAGTCCGCCGAAGTATTCTTGAGCTTCTACATAAGTATCTACACTTGCACCGTTAGCATCCACACCTACTACATGGACACCACCACCATCGTCTACTGGATCTCTTAATGGTTTCCCAGCATCGTTTAGACCAGCTGTTGACGCGTGAAGACCAGAGTATGAAGAGAACATATTGGTAGTTGAATAGAATAGTCCGCCTTTTTGGAAATCAAGACCTAAGTTTAAGTAGGCATTTTTGTAGCGTAAGGTCGAAGAAAAACCTCCAGTGAAATCAGGTAAAATATTACCTAGTTTTTGATTAGTCTCAACAACATATGATCCATCACTGTTCAGGATGTAATTTCCATTGGCATCAGTTTTTCTCTTTCTTCCAACAAAAGTACCCCATTCTTCACCTGGGATTTCTTGTAATTGTAGTGAGTACCAGCTTAAGTTACCACCCAATACATTTTTCTCTATACCAGGGTAGATATTGTCTACTCTTTTTTCAAGGGTACCAAAGTTAACAGACATATCCCAAGTCCAGTTATCAGACTGTACAGGAGTTCCTGAAATAGCTAATTCAATACCATTAGAAGAAGTTTGTCCTGAGTTGATAGACAATCCTGTGTAGCCAGTTTCCGCAGTAACAGGAATGGCCACTGGAAGCTGAGAGTCTTTTCTGTCAAAATAGGTAAAATCTAAACCTACTCTATTTTTCAAAAACTTCATTTCCAATCCAATTTCAGTCTCATTACGAGTTCCACCTAATAGGTTAGGGTTTGACTGAGTATTAGGTACAGAGAAAGAGGCATTTGAGCCATAAGGACTTCCTACGTTGTACACAGAAGTTGTTTGATATGCTCCTGGGAAAATAGGTGCTTGTGCCACACCCGCTCTAACTTTTGCGAATGAGATTACATCTACATTCAATAAGCTGTTAAAGATGAATGAACCGGAGAATCCGTAGGTGTCCAATCGGTTATCATTAACGTTAGCTGTTGATCCCCAGTCTAAACGGTATGAACCGTCTAAATAGAACATAGAGTTGTATCCAATAGATACAGAAGCAAAGTTTGATTGAACTTTACTGTTGACAAATGTATTGCTGTAAGAGGGTCTATCTACTGAAGTAGCTATGCTGTAAAAGTTAGGAACAGAAAGTCCGCCAACAGTACTAGCCGATGTGCTTGTCTCTTTGTTCTGTTGCATTTGATAACCAACTTTTACGTCTAAATCCAAAGCATCATTCAAGAAACGATCGGTATATGACAAGAATCCAAAGATTTCGTTTTGCTCATATCTGCTTCTGCTTTCGCTATATCTAGGAACATCAAGTCCACCAAAAGCGATGCGAGAATTGCTGAAGTAGCCATTATATCTTCTTCTAACCTCAAGGTTTGCTTTGAATTTGTCATTGAATTTATAGTTGGCACCAAAATTTCCGAACAACACATCCTTTTCCTGGTTAGTATTGTTGTTGTCAGGACCGAAGTGTGGCGCATCCCAGTAAAGTGGTCTTGAATTTCTTGGAGATCTTATGTTCCAAGAATAGTAATTTCCTTCAAAGAAGTACAAGTCTTTTAGGCGATCGATATCCAATTGACGTTGCCACCATTGGTTAAAGTTAGACCCTATTCCACCGTAACCCTGTGCAGGTTCGTTTTTGGTGTTTCTAACTTGGTAGTTTAAAGATGTGTACACATTTAATTTTTCACTAAAATCAAATGATGCATTCACGTTCATGTCAATTTGCTTTCTTGAAGCTCCTGGCATGATTAATTCTTGATCTAGGTTTCTCAAAGTAGCAGAGACTTTGTAGTCTTCTCCTCCTTTAGCCCAGCTTACCGAGGTATTGTTGTTGATCGCTTTATTGTAAAAATCTCGGATGTTGTTTGGATTGGCTGACCATGGTCTTAATTCTCCAAAAGTAGGACTTCCAGGAATCCATGAATCCCAATGACGCACAAGGGTTCCGTCCAAACGTGGTCCCCATGATTCATCAGCAGCATAGTAAGGAATCTTTTGTCCGTCAAATGCAGCCCAATCAGCTGGATCTGTGGCTGGATTAAAGGTGAATGTATCCCATTCTTGATAGTATCCACCTCCGTATTCGTTTTGGTAATCTGGCAATAGAGACACTGAAGTCATTGTAGTTGTATGATCTACAGTTAAAGCAGCTTGTCCATTTTTAGCTGATTTAGAGGTAATAACAACCACACCATTTCTTGCATCAACACCAAAAAGAGCCGTTGCGGCAGCACCCTTTAACACAGAAATATTTCCAATGTTGTCGGTGTTAATATCCGATTGAGAGTAAACTTTAATACCGTCAACTACATAAAGAACCCCAGTTTCACCACGCAAACGCAACAAACCTGCATCAAAAGTTGAACTTGGAGCTCCAACCATTTGTACCCCGGATACTTTTCCGGAAAGTGCTGTGTTCAAATCCACGTCTTTGGCTTGAACCAATACATCTCCTTGTACAGTTTGTTGAGAGTAACCAATAGCTTTCTTTGATCGGGTAATTCCCAATGCAGATACTACTACTTCTTCAAGCGCTTGAGCATCTTGGCTTAATGTAGCATTCACTTGATCAGAAGCTCCGATTCTAATTTCTAAGTTATTGTAGCCCACAAAGCTGAAGACCAACACGTCTCCTTGTTTGGCCGTAATTGAATAATTACCGTCAAAATCTGTGGTTGCTCCAGTGTTACTTCCTTTAACCAATACAGTCGCCCCTGGAAGAGGTAGACCATCTTGGTCAGAAACAACCCCTGAAACGGTTTTGTTTTGTGCAAAAGCAAACTGCACAACCAACGCCAACAAGAGCGTCAGAATTCCATTTAGTTTTGTTTTCATTTGTTTGTATTTAGTTAAATTGAGGTGCGAATTTAACTTTATTTTCACGTTTTAAGGCAACATAAGTAACTTAATGTTCAATCATGAACTTTAAACTATTGATTATTAGCGTTATAAGTTTTTGGTTTCACCTTGGTTTATCTGTGATTTCACCTCAGATTTTAGAGGTCAATAAATCATACGACTATAAAAAACCTGCTGAAAAATTAATTACCTATGTCTTTATGGCAGTTGAATGTCCTATATCTCAAAAGTATATTTACAGACTTAATGAGCTCAACAAACGCTATCCTGAGATGAATATTATTGGCGTCTTTCAAGAAAACACTTCCAAAGAGGAATTGTCAGATTTTAAAGAGCGGTTTAGTGTTGATTTTCCTTTAGTATTTGACAAAGGTCATCGATGGGCACTCGAATACAAGGTGGAGATTACTCCTGAAGTTTTTTTAATCGATCGCTTTAACAGGGTACTATATTCTGGCGCTATAGATAACTGGTTTATCAGTTTGGGTAGAAATAGAAAAGCCCCTAGTGAACACTATCTTTTGGATGCTTTTTTAGCGACGAAACAAGGAGAGGAAGTCAAGATTAAGAAAACCAAAGCCGTTGGTTGCTTCCTTGAACTAAATACTTCACACCATCATGGTCAATAGATATTTACCCGCTTTTTTCTTCTGTTTTATTCTGAGCTTCACTCATGCTCAAGATGTGAACTATGAACAACACATTGCGCCCATTATTCAAAAAAACTGTGTTTCCTGCCACCGCAGCGGTGGATACGGTCCTTTCCCGCTCGCGACGTACTCCGAGGTTCAAAAACGGGGAAAGTTTATTGCCCACGTGACCAAAACAAAATACATGCCTCCCTGGAAGGCAGATCCCTCTTTTAGTCATTTTAAGAATGAGCGAATTCTTACAGATAAGGAGATTGATCAAATTCAACTTTGGGTGGCGCAAGGAATGAAAAGGGGAGAGGTGTCCTCCCAGAGCCCTATTGATAGGCATTCAACAGAGTATTCAAAACCTGATCTAGTACTTCGCATGAATAGTGCTTTTCAGTTGTCAGCTAAGGGTATTGAGGATTACCGTTTTTTTCACGTTCCTACGAATTTGGACCGAGATGTATATGTTTCTGCGATCGGTTTTATGGCAGGTAACAAACGATATGTCCACCACAGTAGAATTATGGTAGATACTTCTGGGCAAACTTTAGGAATAGATGGGCTTTCCGAGTTTGATCCCAGATCATTAGCTTTTCAGACTAAACCGCTCATGGATGAGTTTTTATACGGGTGGGTTCCGGGAAATATCCCTGTTGCTTATCCGTCAGGAACGGCCAAGCTAATTCCCAAAGGTTCGGATCTGATATTCAATATACATTACGCACCTTCCTCAGAAGTAGCAACAGATCTCTCTGAGGTACATCTATATTTTTCTGATGTTCCTGTGAAACATATGATTAAGAGTCTGTCTATTCGCGAAGAGGATATAGCCAATCAACCTTTTGTGATTCGCTCCGAAACTTCTCCTACTTTTTATGTAAGTAAAGTTTTAGAAGAAGATATGAATGTTGTTTCACTTTTGCCTCACATGCATTTTTTGGGTAAGAGCATGACTGCATTGGCTATTTTACCGGACCAAACGCAGGTGCCACTAATCAGTATTCCTGAATGGGATTACAATTGGCAAAGCACTTATATGTTTGAATCCCCTGTTTTCTTACCTAAGGGTACATTGTTGTTGATGACGGCTACATTCGACAACACCTCATCCAATTCATTGAACCCAACATCACCTCCCAAAGATGTTACTTACGGTTGGAATTCCACGGATGAAATGATGAACCTAGTCATGTATTACTATTGATGTACATGATATAAAACAAAAAGACCACCCTATGGGTGGCCTTTTTTTAGTCAATTTGTCTTTGATTACTCGTTGCAAAGATCAAGTTTGATTTCACCATTAGATTTCACATCGGAAGCAACTACGTTGGCCAATGTGTTTCCATTTGGATTTTTGATTTGATAGATAACTTCACTATCCCAAGCACCCTTGGTGTATTTAAAGTACATACTTGTTGATCCTGCAGGTACAGTAAATGTTTGGGTTACAGGTCCAGCACCGTCAGCCATGGTAAAAGTTCCAATCACAACGTCGTCAACAACGACATCAATTGAAGCTCCATTCCATCCATCACCGTAGTCATCAGCACCGATTATTGTCCAAACACCAGTTCTCTGCTCAATCGATTTAGCACAAACTACCGTCCAATCTTTTTGACAGTTGGCTTCAGGGAATTCTGTACATACCGATGGTGACCACGAATCAAATACGCGACCATCTTCCGTGGTGAAAATCCATTTAAGGGTAAATGTATCACCAGGGATGAATTTGTTGGTAGTTGCGTTTCTTGATGGTTTTAATGGGTTGGCAAATACAGAAACTGTACCGCTACCAAAACCATAATCATAACTAGCACTGGAGTAGGCGGCATAAACATCCTCTTGAGTAATAGAGAACGTTTTCACTGTGTTTTCAGCAGGCACATCTCCACCGGTAAAGGTTTTTACCAATTTTCCTGCATCACCGCCGTGTTTTACAGTTTTGTTGTTACCATCAATATCTTTGTAGCTTTCATTGAATAGCACATACAAATCAATTTTGGTAACTGTATTCTTCTGATCTATAGATTTCCATTTTAGATCAAAAGATACATTTACAGAAGCGTCTCCTCTTTTAAAGTCGGTAACTTCTCCATTAACTACGGCATAACCGTGAACTGCTGATTCCCATTCTGGCAGGATCACCAAATCTTCGTCCTTACACGATTGAAGGGTAATTCCAACCGCCATTAAGGATAATAGATATTTAGTATATTTTTTCATGTCTATTAGCTTTTAGTATAATTAAAATTGGAATTTAAGTGTATCCCAGAAAATGGCAGCACTTGGTGAGTCATACACTTTTGAAGGTGTGTTGCTGTTCAAATTCACTTCGTCTTGTGCATAAGGGAAGCTCAATGCATACTGTCTTGGGATTTGAAGTGGCGCTTGAATATCTGCAGGTAATCCAGTTCTTCTAAAAGAATTGTATCCCTCAAATCCATTTCCAAAGTTAGCAAACCATGCTTGTTTTAAGACGTATCCTAATCTCTGTGTGTCAGTTCCTGTAGTTGGATATTCAGCAGTTACATCAGCAAGGAAGGCAGTTTTGTTTTTAAACACCAATGTTGATGGCCATTGTGTGTATGTGGCATTCCATGTGTCAATGTTACTCGATGCAGCAGGGTCGGCAGCAGTACCAACTGAAATAACTTTGTTCATTTGATCGCTCAAGGCGCTTTCTAATAAAGCTGATTCTGTCATACCGGTATTAACTCCTAAGGCAATCTGTGCTTCTAGCATGTAAAATTTCACCATCCATGAGGTAATGATTGGGAAGATTCCATCACCCTTACCAAATTTGTTTCCTCCTGTAGTGCTTGCAGTGGTATCAAATAAACCAGCTGCTGGATAAGCACCGACTGTTGTTCTCAATGGGTTATCATTTGGAATACCAGATGGGTCAGAGCGATCTCTACCAAAGTATCCTGCTAAGTAAGCTTTTTCCTTGTCAGAAAGTTGAGCAGGAGTTTTGCCAAATACTCCATCGGTCACTAAAGCGCTTAACACGAAGTAACCATAAGTGCAATCAGCTCTTTGAGAACATGGCATAGTTTGTTTATCAGTAGGCTCTTCTGGATCAAGAATTGTAGTAGTTTGTCTCTTGAAGTAGAAGGGAGCTCTTGGATCGCGGTTCTTGAGCATTTCGTACATAATTTGATGCCCAAAATAGGAGTAACCCGCTTCACCACCTGCATAACCTGATTGGTACATTGGGTGACGGTTATCAGGGTTGGCTAGATTACCGAAACGCAATTGAAAATCATCCGCGGCTGAAGTGATTAATCCACCAGCTGTGATCAATTCTTGAATGGCAGCTGTATTGTTTTGCACATTTCTTGTGTTGATCAAGAGCTTCAACTTAAGTGATTTGGCCATTTTGATCCACTTGGTATTACTACCTCCATAGATAATATCCCCTTTTACAGAAGCCGCTTGAGTTTTACCCAAGTTAACAATCGCTTCATCGATTAATCTAAAGGCATCGGCATAGATATCAGCACCTTTGTCATAAACAGGTTGTGTATTTTGACCGTTTGGATCATTACCCTTGAATGCTTCACTGTAGGGAACGTCACCCCACAAGTCAACCATAGTGGTAAAATAGTAAGCTTTCATCAACTGAGCTATACCTAAGTATCTTGGGTTGAGTTCAGGGTCAGCTGCATTAATCATTTCTTCAAGATCCTTAAGTGGTCCTGAATACAGATAGTTCCAAGTACCATTCCAGCTAGAGTTAGTGAAATTGAAATCATCACTGCTGGTATTGATGGCCTGGAATCCCATAGTGGTGTTGTTTAACCCTCCAGCAAATGTATTCAACCCTTCGAATTGAGCATTGGTCAATAAAAGGTTAAGTGAGGCTTTACTTGCACTATTTGGATCGGTATTGATGTCAAGGTCGTTCAGCTCGCAAGACACCATTCCTACTGCTACAAGTGAGCTCAGCAGGAACTTTCCTAATTTTTGTGTATATATTTTCATTGTTCTTATTTTTTGGATCTAAAAATTAGAAAGTAAGGCTTAAGTTAAAGCTATAACTTTTCGTAGTTGGTGTAGCTCCGTATTCAAAACCTTGTACGTTTGAAGCAGCACTTTCTGCAAGTACCTCTGGGTCTAAGTTAAGGCCTTCCAACATGTTTGGTGCATTCCACCATAGGTTACGTCCACTAAATGATAGTGTTCCAGTTCCAAAAGGTGTTTTCTTTAACAGGCTTTTTGGTAGATTGTAGCTCATACCTACTTCACGTAATCTGATAGTTGTTCCATCGTAGATGTTTACCTCATCCTGACCGTAAGCTCCCCATCCGTTTGAGAAGTGCGAGTCGAATGCTGTCACAGCTGTAGTGTTCTGGATTTTATTTCCATTGGCGTCTAATGTTGCTTCAAAGGTTTGGTTGCTTCCATAAACACCTGGAACTACTCTCAATTGCTCACGCTCCACTGAATTTGCTAACTGACCTCTTAGCATCAAAGATGCTGCAGAGAACGAGTATAGATCTCCACCTTGTTTCCAATCGATCAATGCGCGGAACGTAAAGTTTTTGTAGGTGAAGCTATTGGTAACACCAAGCGTAAAGTCTGGGTTTGGATCTCCGATGATGGTCGATGTTGCAGCTGCAAAAGGCATACCTGTTGCTTTATCAATCAATAAATTACCTTCATCGTCTTTCGCGTTCTCAGTACCAAATATTTGTCCATAAGCAAAACCATTTCTGTGGATTGTTCCAAGTGAAGATCCTGGACCTCCGACAAAGATTTCTCCGTTTGGTCCTGCATCCACGATTAATGATTTGATTTTAGTGAAGGCAAAATAAGTATTCCATTTAAAGTTGTCATTGGCGATTGGATACACATCCAATCCTAATTCCCATCCTTTGTTGGTCAATTCACCGATGTTCACTACTTGGCTGGTAAAACCGCTTGATCTTGCAACAGATGCTGTAGCGATTTGTTCAGTAGAAGAACGGCTGAAGTAAGTAACGTCAAAGCTTAGTCGATCATTGAACATAGTAGCTGCAATACCAGTTTCAAATTCTGTAGTGAATTCTGGTTTTAATGAAGCATTTCCTAAAACATTTCCAAGCGAAGCTCTGTTTTGTGCGCCATAGATTGGAGAGGTAAAAGGAGTAGAGATGTTGAAGTTGGTCATCGTTCTGTATGGTGAAGCATCATTACCTACTTTGGTATTAGCTACACGTACTTTTACACTGCCAAACATTTCAGGTAACTCAACTGCTTCTGACAATAAGAAAGACACACTTGCTCCTGGGTAGAAGTAACTGTTGTTGTCTAAAGGAAGTGTTGAAGAGTGGTCTTGACGTCCTACCAGTCCTAAGTAGAGCATGTCTTTGTATCCCAAAGATACGTCAGCAAACACACCCCAAAGTCTTCTCATGTTTAGGTAATCATAATCTACAATTTGAGTGGATGTAGCATCAGTGATATTTAATCCTCTCGAGATGATGACGTTACCAGTAACACTTCTTTGGGTCAATTTACGCTCATTGGCATTGATACCTACTACTGCTTTAACAGAAAGATCATCATTAATTGACTTGTCGATGTTCAATAATCCTGTAAAGTCGCGTTCAGTATTTACTAGGTCTACTGTATTTACAGAACCTGCAGGGGTGTTAATACCACCAGCCACAATGTTGCTTCTTCTCGCTTCATTGTAGGTGTTGATACCTGCTTTAACGGTGACATTTATACCCTCCGCTAAGTCATATCCTGCAGAAAGGTTACCATAGACACGGTTAACTTCTGACTTATACAAGTTGTTTTTGGCAATCCAAATAGGGTTATCCAAAGCTCTGTAGAAAATGTTTGATCCATCGGCTGGGTTTTCCCATGGCAATCCATTCAAGTCAAAGTTTCTAGGTAAATAGAACAAACGAGAGTAGATGGATCCACCACCACCACCGTAGTAATCGTTAAATGCAGATGCACCAGAACGAGGTGATTTTTGCACGGTATTTACATAGTTCAATGTACCGGCTATGATCATGCCATTGTCTAGGGTAGCATTTCCACCTGTAAATATGTTGGTTCTTTTAGCTCCTTGATTTGGAACGATACCGCTTTGGTTCATGTTAGAGAAACCAGCGTTGATGTTGGCTTTTTCACTACCACCACTCATGCTTACCGCATGGTCAACTGTTTGTCCTTTTTGAAAAAATCCTCCGATGATGTCGTGGGCTTTGATTTCATAGGGCGCAGACACATTTCTAACTGTTCCATCAGGCATGGTGTATGCTTGAACGAATTCTGGGAATACGTTAGGGAATCTGTTGTTGATTGGGTTAGAGGCAGTTCCTTCAGGATAAGGTTGGCCGTCAGGGTAGTTGGAGTACACTTTGGTGTAGTTGGTTCCGTACTGAGCGTTGATGCGGTCTACGTGGTTAGGCATAGGAGCTCCCCAGTTACCGATAAATCCTCCGTTGTACACTTGGTTTGAACCTTGGGTATACACATCTTGGTAATCAGGAATACCAGATAATTGGGTTGTAGCTAGAGAAGTGTTGTAGCTAACCTCTAGACCTTTTCTAGATTTACCTTTAGAGGCTTTAGTGGTGATTACGATTACCCCGTTGGTGGCTCGTGAACCATACAATGCAGATGCAGCAGCACCTTTAAGTACAGAAATGCTTTCAATTGCATTAGGATCTAAGTCAAATCCACGGTTGGAGAACACAGTGTTTTGCGCTGCACCTTGGCTGGCGTTTACACTGTTGTCAAAAGGAATACCGTCCACAATAAACAAAGGCTGAGTGTTTCCAGTCATAGAAGAAATACCGCGGATGTTGATTTTGGTGGATTGGCCTGGCGCTCCTCCGGCTCCGGTGATGTTTACCCCAGTCATTTTACCTTGCATAGCACGTAAAAGGTCTGGCTCAGCACGTCCTGCCACATCGTCACCGGATACTTTGGCTACTGAGTATCCAATCGATCTGGATTCTCTTTTGATACCCAAAGAGGTAACCACAACTTCTTCAAGTTGTTGGGCATCTCCAGAGAGGATTACATTGATTTGATCAGAGGCACCCACGCTTACTTCTTTGTTGACATAGCCAACAAAGCTGAAAACCAATACATCTCCTTGTTTTGCGGAGATGGTAAAGTTTCCGTCGAAGTCAGTGGTGGTTCCATTATTGGTTCCCTTGACCAACACAGTTGCGCCAGGTAGTGGCAAACCGTCTTGATCTGAAACCAAACCAGAAACCGACTTTGTTTGTGCAAAGGCTATTTGCACCACAAACGCTAGCAATAGCGTCAGCATTCCATTAATTTTTGTTTTCATCTGAGTTAGTTTAGTTACAGTTTTAAGTAACGAATGTAATAATTTAATGTTTATTTAACAAAATGGTTTTTTCTTTTTTCGTCAAATGGTCAATTATTTTATTGATGGATGAATTCTCAACTATTTATTCATTTATTCATTTTTATGCCTGTTATTTTGTGACAATCTCAAAGAAGTTGTCATTTTTTGATCAAAAGTTGTAGTACGATTTTCTGGCTGTTGTCATCAGAGTGTTAAATTCTTAACACATTAATTGAATTGCCTGTCCTTTGATTTTAACATTATCTCAACAAGTCCATGGATAAGTTTGGAGCTTCTTCCCAAGTCATCAAGGCGTTAATTCTTTTGAAGTACTGGTATTGGCCTAGATCATCGATGCGGATGTTTTTTCTTTTCAATAGGGATAAGTCAATCAGTTTAGCGCGTTGGGTGCCTTCGAGCATGGGTATTTCAGGAGTGTGCCATTCGATTCCGTTGTAAAATGCTACATTGGCGTATGAGGCGTCAGTGATCAACCCTTGCTGAATCATTATGATGTCATCCGACATGCTATTGGTTAGCAACTCATTTATGGCTGATCTATTTTCGTGTTTATACCTATATAATATATGGTCTGCGGTTACGAGTTTGACGGATTCGGGTTTTGTGGCTGTATAGGGCACTAATTCAGAAAAGATTTCTCTGCGTGTATTGTAGCTTATGCGCCACTTGTATAGTCCTTTGTTGGGAAATTTTTCTCCAAAAGCTAGTAGGTTTAAGTCTATAGCCAAACCGTGGTGGTCTGCTAGGGATTTATTGACCCGGGCTTGGTGGTAGGATAGGTTTTCTGGAACGCCATCCAGTAGTCGTATGGATTCAAAGAATAGGTACATAAATTTTTTGAATCAGTTCGTTGTATTCTTCCTCAAAGTCGCTCAAGTGAGTAATTCCTCCTCCGCAGCGGTAGGTGCCGTCTTCACAGAGGAATCGTATCATGACACATGAATCTAGATCTGTCCCGTCAAAGATCCCGGTAACACCTGTGTAAAATCCCCTGGGAGATTCTTCGATGTCTTGTATCAGTTCTTTGGTTTTTGCTTTCGGGGCGCCCGAGATTGAGCCTGCGGGTAGCAATCGCTGGAGGATTTGCCCTATTTTTTCAGGGTAATTGTCCGGTAACCTTCCTTCGATACAGCTGCTCAGTTGACCGGTCGTTTTTCGATGGGCTTTGATTTCTTCGTAATATTTATATCGAATTACTCTCACTTGTTTAGCCACCAGACTCAGGTCATTGCGCAGAAGATCTACTACGGTAGCGTGTTCGGCATTTTCTTTGACGTTGTTTTGCAATTTTTCTTCAGCGTCAATTTCACTGGCGTCAATGGTGCCCTTCATCGGTCGAGTGCTTATGACACCATCCTTAATTTGAATGAAGGTTTCTGGAGAAAAGCAGGCAAATCCCCCCTGGCGCCAAATCTTGTACTTAGCAGTTGCTTCATTGAATACTTCCTCCAAACTCCGGTTGATCGTTAATCGACCATGAGTCGTCAAGTTCATTAGGAAGGTATCTCCTCGCTGAATGGCCTCTATGGTTTGATCAAATTGCCTTTGGTAAACACTTCTCTGTGGCGGAATTACCTCAGCGATTAATTCTTTTTGCTCGCTAGTGTAGTAGGTGTGGTTGGTGAGGCCTTGAAAGTCGTACTTCCAATGCTCCGGACATTCATGGAGGGGGTATGCTTCGGGGTGGGCCATTTCAAAATCGACAAAAAACACAAAGGGCACCTTGTTTTGTCCCCATTGGTCTAGTTGATCGAAGAAGTTCATGGTATGTATTTGCGGGCTGAGGAAACAAATTTAAAAATATAATCCCCTCTGCTTTTGAATAATGAAAAAAGATTTTTACATTTGCGCCCCTTAAAGAGGGTAATTTATAGTTATATAAACAGATCTATGCCAACAATTTCACAATTAGTAAGAACAGGAAGAGAGACCATTACTAAGAAGAGTAAATCGGCTGCTTTGGATTCTTGTCCACAACGACGAGGTGTTTGTACACGTGTGTACACCACGACTCCTAAGAAACCAAACTCTGCGATGCGTAAAGTAGCCAGGGTTAGGTTGACCAACGGAAAAGAGGTGAACGCGTACATCCCCGGAGAAGGACACAACCTCCAAGAGCACTCGATAGTATTAGTAAGAGGCGGAAGGGTGAAAGATTTGCCAGGCGTGCGTTATCACATTGTGAGGGGAGCCTTAGACACCGCTGGTGTTGCAGGAAGAACTCAGAGGAGATCAAAGTACGGTGCAAAACGCCCTAAAAAGTAATCATTAAGATTCAAGAGAAATGAGAAAAAAGCAGGCCAAAAAGCGTCCCTTATTGCCGGATCCAAAGTTTAATGACCAATTGGTCACTCGCTTTGTGAACATGTTGATGTGGGATGGTAAAAAATCAATCGCTTTCAAAGTGTTTTACGATGCTTTAGAAATCGTTAAAGAAAAGAAGACTGACGAGGAGAAAACTGAGTTGGAAATCTGGAAAGATGCGCTTTCAAACATCATGCCCCACGTTGAGGTTCGCTCAAGAAGGGTTGGTGGAGCTACCTTCCAAATTCCTATGCAGATCCGTCCCGATCGCAAAATTTCTACAGCCATTAAGTGGATGATCTTGTATGCACGCAAGCGCAACGAGAAGTCTATGGCGGCTAAATTGGCAGGAGAAATCCTTGCTGCATACAAAGAAGAAGGAGCAGCAGTTAAAAAACGTGTGGATACACACAGAATGGCAGAAGCCAACAAAGCATTCTCTCATTTTAGATTTTAATTAAGCCATGTCTAGAGATTTAAGATTAACCAGAAACATTGGTATCGCGGCCCACATTGATGCGGGTAAAACCACAACCACGGAGCGTATTCTATTTTATACAGGAGTAAGTCACAAGATTGGTGAGGTGCACGATGGTGCAGCTACTATGGACTGGATGGAGCAAGAGCAAGAGCGTGGTATTACCATTACCTCTGCTGCAACAACCTGTACTTGGAATTTCCCTACGGAAAATGGAAAACCTACCGCAGAGGCGCAGAACTACCATTTCAACATTATTGACACCCCAGGCCACGTTGACTTTACTGTAGAAGTAAACCGTTCATTGCGTGTTCTTGATGGTTTGGTGTTTTTGTTTTCTGCTGTAGACGGGGTAGAGCCTCAGTCTGAGACCAACTGGCGTCTAGCGGACAACTACAAAGTTCCACGTATGGGCTTTGTCAACAAAATGGACCGTCAGGGTGCAAACTTTTTGAATGTTTGCAAACAAGTACGTGAGATGTTGAAGTCTAACGCTGTGCCCATCGTTTTGCCGATAGGTGATGAAGCTGATTTCAAGGGTATTGTTGACTTAGTGAAGAACCGTGCGATTGTATGGCACGAAGACAACTTCGGAGCAACTTTTGATGTAGTTGAAATTCCTGCTGACATGAAAGATGAAGTGCGTCAATACCGCGCTGAGTTGATCGAAGCAGTAGCTGAATATGATGAAAATTTGATGGCCAAGTTCTTTGAGGATGAGGATTCCATAACAGAAGATGAAGTACACGCTGCATTGCGCGCTGCTGTTATGGATATGAGCATCATTCCTATGGTTTGTGGTTCATCATTTAAAAACAAAGGTGTTCAGTTCCTTTTGGATGCGGTTTGTCGTTATTTGCCTTCTCCTATAGATAAGGATGATATCGTCGGTACTGATCCTAAGACTGATTTGCCTGTGTCGCGTAAGCCAGATGCAAAACAACCTTTTGCTGCGCTTGCCTTTAAGATCGCTACGGATCCTTTCGTAGGACGTCTAGCGTTTTTCAGAGCGTACTCAGGTCGTTTGGATGCTGGTTCTTATGTATTAAACAACAGAACGGGTAACAAAGAGCGTATTTCACGTATCTACCAAATGCACTCTAACAAACAGAACCCAATCGAATATATCGAGGCAGGTGATATTGGAGCTGCTGTTGGTTTTAAAGACATCAAAACAGGGGACACCTTGTCAGATGAGAAGAACCCAATTGTTTTGGAAAGTATGGTATTCCCAGATCCAGTAATCGGTATCGCGGTAGAGCCAAAAACCAAAGCAGACGTGGATAAAATGGGTATGGCTTTAGCTAAACTAGCCGAAGAAGATCCAACGTTTGTGGTAAAAACTGATGAAGCTTCAGGACAAACCATTATCTCCGGAATGGGAGAGCTTCACTTAGATATCATCGTCGATCGTATGCGTCGCGAGTTCAAAGTTGAGTTAAACCAAGGTCAACCACAGGTTGAGTACAAAGAGGCTTTGACAGCCCGTGCCAGCCACAGAGAGGTATACAAAAAGCAATCTGGTGGACGCGGTAAATTTGCGGACATTGTTTTCGAGATGATGCCTGCAGAAGAAGGTAAGTCTGGACTTGAGTTTGTCAACGAAATCAAGGGGGGTAACGTACCTAAAGAATATGTTCCTGCGATTGAAAAAGGATTTAGAGAAGCCATGAAAAATGGACCTCTTGCTGGTTTCGAAATGGACTCCATGAAAATCATCCTTAAGGACGGTTCTTTCCACCCAGTGGATTCTGATTCACTTTCATTTGAATTAGCTGCTAAAATGGGCTATAAAGCTGCGGCTAAAGCGGCTAAAGCGATCATTATGGAGCCTATTATGAAATTGGAAGTTCTAACTCCAGAGGAAAACATGGGGGATATCGTAGGTGACTTGAACCGCAGAAGAGGTCAAGTAAACGAGATGTCTGACCGTGCAGGTGCTAAAGTAATTCGCGCCCACGTTCCTCTTTCAGAAATGTTTGGTTATGTGACTTCCTTGAGAACTCTTTCTTCAGGTCGTGCAACATCAACAATGGAGTTTGATCACTACGCAGAAACACCATCCAACGTTTCTGAATCTGTAATCAAAGCCGCTAAAGGATTATAAATCTCATATCAGCGATATCATGAGCCAAAAAATTAGAATTAAACTTAAATCTTACGACTACAACTTGGTTGACAAGTCAGCTGATAAGATCGTAAAAACTGTAAAGACTACAGGTGCGGTGGTTACTGGACCTATTCCTTTGCCAACGAACAAAAAAATATTTACTGTATTGCGTTCTCCACACGTTAATAAGAAATCAAGAGAGCAGTTTGAGCTTTCTTCTTACAAGCGTTTGTTGGACATCTACAGCTCTTCGTCAAAAACCATCGATGCGCTCATGAAGCTTGAGTTGCCATCGGGTGTTGAAGTAGAGATCAAAGTGTGATCGTAAACCAATAGGGGATATCCCCTAAACATGTCCTGAGCTTGAATGCAAGGGAAAAACGGAAAAAAAATAATTCAGGGTTGAATCGTTTTTTGACCCTGATTTTTTTAAATAGAGTAATTAATTAATAATTAAATTTTATGTCTGGGTTAATTGGAAAAAAGATCGGCATGACCAGCATCTTTGACGAGCAAGGTAAGAACATTCCTTGTACCGTTATTGAGACTGGCCCATGTGTCGTTACCCAAGTCAGAACCGAAGAGGTAGACGGGTACAGTGCCCTTCAACTCGGTTTCGATGACAAGACAGAGAAACACGTCAATAAAGCGGCTGCTGGCCACTTTAAAAAGGCGGGTGTATCTGCTAAAAAGCAAGTCATTGAATTCAGAGATTTTGAAGGTAATTATCAACTAGGAGATACGATTGGTGTCGATTTATTTGTCGAAGGCGAATACGTCGATGTAATCGCAGATTCTAAAGGAAAAGGTTTTCAAGGTGTCGTGAAAAGACATGGTTTTGCTGGGGTTGGTCAATCTACCCACGGACAGCACAACCGTCTGAGAGCACCTGGATCTATCGGTGCTTCTTCATATCCTTCACGTGTATTTAAAGGTATGCGTATGGCTGGAAGAATGGGTGGAAAACAGGTAACCGTTCAAAACTTGTTGGTTTTGAAAGTGGTTCCTGAGAAAAACCTTTTAGTAGTTAAAGGATGTGTTCCAGGACACAAGAATGCTTACGTAAGGATCATAAAGTAATGAAAGTATCTGTTGTAGATTATACCGGTAAGGAAACAGGGAGAAAGGCAGACCTTTCTGATGCTGTTTTCGCTATTGAGCCAAACAATCACGCTCTATATTTGGACGTGAAGCAATATTTGGCTAACCAGAGACAAGGAACCCACAAAGCTAAAGAGCGTGGTGAAATTGCTGGGAGCACCCGAAAAATTAAAAAACAAAAAGGTACAGGTACTGCTCGTGCAGGTAGCATTAAGTCTCCTGTGTTTAAAGGTGGTGGTCGAGTTTTTGGTCCAAGACCAAAAGATTACTCCTTTAAGTTGAACAAAAACTTGAAGCGTTTGGCTAGAAAATCTGCCTTATCCTTGAAGTCTCAAGAGCAATCAATCATCGTTGTAGAAGATTTTAACTTCGAAGCTCCAAAGACCAAACAATTCATTGATGTGTTGAAGTCATTGGGCATTCAAGGGAAAAAATCCTTATTCGTGTTGGGTGATTCAAATAATAATGTATATTTGTCGTCACGCAATTTAGCCGAGTCTAGCGTTGTAACTAGTTCAGAATTAAGCACTTACAAAATTCTAAACGCTCAAAGTTTAGTAATTTTTGAAAGCTCAATTGCTGGAATTGAATCTAATTTAATTTAATCAAGGGATCATGAGTGTCATTATTAAACCCATCATCACGGAAAAAATGACTGCCGACAGCGAGTTGTTTAATCGCTACGGTTTTATCGTGCATCCTAAGGCCAACAAGTTGCAAATCAAAGAGGCGGTTCAGGCTGCTTACGGAGTAAATGTGACTGCTGTGCGCACCATGAACTATGGTCCTACACGCAGCACCAAGTACACCAAAACTGGTTTACAACACGGTAAGGTCAGTGGATACAAGAAGGCGATTGTTGCCATTGCAGATGGGGAAACCATCGATTTTTATAACAATCTATAAAGACCAACGATGTCAGTTAGAAAATTAAAACCAATCACTCCTGGTCAGCGTTTTAGAGTAGTAAACGGATTTGACGCGATTACTACTGATAAGCCGGAAAAGAGCTTGCTCGAACCGATCAAAAGAACTGGAGGTAGAAACAGTCAAGGAAAAATGACCGTACGCCAATTAGGTGGAGGTCACAAGAGAAAATATCGTGTCATTGATTTCAAACGCAACAAGCCTGAGGCTGCTGTGGTTACCTCAATCGAGTACGATCCAAACAGAACTGCATTCATTGCGCTATTAACTTTTACCGACGGAGAGAAACGCTATGTGGTTGCTCAGAACGGTTTAAAAGTGGGACAAACCATCGAAACTGGTGCACAAGCTGCTCCTGAGGTGGGTAACGCCATGCCATTAAGTGCTATTCCATTAGGTACCATAATCTCTTGTATTGAGTTGCGTCCTGGTCAAGGAGCAGTGATGGCTCGCTCTGCGGGTACATTTGCTCAGTTGATGGCACGTGACGGTAAGTTTGCCACAGTAAAGTTACCTTCTGGTGAAACCCGTATGGTTTTGGTGGATTGTATCGCAACTATTGGGGCGGTTTCTAACTCTGATCATCAGTTGATCGTTTCAGGTAAAGCTGGTCGAACCAGATGGTTGGGCAGAAGACCTCGCGTTCGTCCTGTGGTGATGAACCCAGTGGATCACCCGATGGGTGGTGGTGAAGGAAGAGCTTCCGGAGGTCACCCAAGGTCTAGAAAAGGTATTCCTGCTAAAGGATATAGAACTCGTTCTAAGACTAAGAGCACCAACAAGTACATCATCGAACGCAGAAAGAAATAATTAAAGCGCTATGGCACGTTCATTAAAAAAAGGGCCTTTTGTACACCACAGTTTGGTGAAGAAAGTCCAAGACAACATAGAGACAGGTAAAAAGACCGTGGTGAAAACCTGGTCTAGAGCCTCCATGATCACTCCAGATTTCGTTGGACAGACCATCGCAGTTCACAATGGGAAACAATTTGTTCCTGTTTATGTTACTGAGAACATGGTAGGACACAAATTAGGAGAATTTTCACCCACTCGTTCCTTTAGGGGCCATGCTGGTGCTAAAAACAAAGGTAAAAAGTAAGCTATGGGAGTTCGTAAAAAAGAAATGGCTGAACGCATTAAGGCCGAGAAGAAAACGACTGCATTTGCCAAGTTGAACAATTGCCCTACCTCTCCAAGAAAAATGAGGTTAGTAGCAG
>JALQVG010000059.1 GCA_023260435.1 Flavobacteriaceae bacterium
TAAAACCGCTAGTGGTGTTGGCTGAAACAGTAGAAGTTATGTAGCCCGATGTGTTGGTTGAGCTTGAACCATTGGCACGCCATTGCCAAGCAACATAGGTATTTAAAACTCCATTTACCGACCCATATCCAGCATTATCAAGGCCAACGGAGAATCCATTTGAATTAAATGCCGTTAAAGAAAAACCAGCAGATTCCAAATTTTCAGCGTTGGTTATGTTAGTCGCAAGCGTATCTCTGACACCCCGTACAGAGTCATAAAGAGAATTGCTTAAAGCACTATTTCTGGCTTTAACCCAAACCCAATCTGGTTGCATTGACCCGCTATTTGTAATGCTCTGGCTTGTACCATTGCCTGTGTATAGCGATACACCAAAGTATTTGTCAGCAGTTGTTGTACTTGTCGCACCAATGGTAGGCGTAGGCAAGTTTTGTGTGCAAAGTGCTTTCAGGGGGCGAGCGCAATCGACTGGCTCTGGCAAAATTGCTCTTACAGCCCTTGAATGTTTTGGTGATGGATGAGCCGACCAACCACCTGGACATCAAATCCAAAAATGTGCTTAAGCAGGCTTTACAACAATTTGAAGGCACGCTACTTTTGGTGTCTCACGACCGGGATTTCTTGCAGGGGTTGACCCACAAAGTATATGAATTCAAAGATGCTAAGATTCGAGAATATCTAGGAGATATTCAGTTTTATCTAGACCAGCGCGCCGCTCAAGATTTTAGAGCTATTGAGCGAAAGGAGCCTGTAGCTTCTTCCAAAGTCAAGTCTTCTGCCCCAGTACGGGATGAGAAAAAGGACAAGACTATGCGCAATAAATTGAGTCAGGTTGAGGCGCGCATCCAAGAGTTGGAAAAGACAATCGCTGCTCAAGATAAGTTACTCGCCGAACAGTACGAGAAAACAGCTCAAGACCCAGCATTTTTTGATCGGTATCAAGCAGCCAAACAAGAGCTCAACAACGTAATGGCTGAGTGGGAAATTTTGACAGAGGCATTGGAGGCATAATTATCACCTCTGCTTAAACCTTTTGTGCGTATTTTTGTCCAATACATTATGGCTTGCCATAAATAGCACAATTATATGAACACAAACAACATCCGTAAGGTCCTACTCGCTGTACTAGGACTCGTAGTCATCGCATTGGCCTTATTTTTTTCAGGCGTAATCGCCAACAGCAAAGTTCCCTATCAACCTAAAAAACAAGACACCACCAAACAGGTGTTGACCCAGATAGTCACCAATGGATCGGTATCGGTATCGCTTCCAGCCAACGGATTACTACAAGCCGTGAACCGCGTAGAATTGACCGCTCGCGTTCAAGGTGTTTTGCAGCCAGGAGCTCATTTGTTCCGCGCGGGAACTTCTTATAAAAAAGGAGAGGTGTTGTTGAAGGTGGATGCCTCTGAATACCAAGCGGGTGTTTTGGCCCAACGCGCCAATTTTTACAACCAGGTCACTGCTTTGCTTCCCGATTTAAAGCTAGATTTCCCCAATGCATACAACGCATGGTCAAATTATACCGCACAGTGGTCGATCAATAGCCCAACGCCAAAACTACCCGAGTTTACAGACTCAGGTGTGAAGAATTATATCACCGGACGGGGCGTAGTTGCTGCCTACTATGCTTTGAAGGCTCAAGAACAAAATTTAGATTTTTATACCGTGCGCGCACCCTTCGACGGTGTTTTAGTCAACGCACAGGTAACGGAAGGTAGTTTGATTCGCCCAGGTCAATCCTTGGGTACATTCATCGGCGCTGGGGATTATGAGCTGGCTGTTTCCGTAGCTCCATCCTACGCCGCTCAATTGAAAACCGGAGCCACTGTTCAGCTACATGCCTTAGATGGGTCTCAGAATTACACAGGTGTGGTGAAAAGAATCAATCAAAGCGTCGACGCCACCACCCAGTCAATTCGGGTATTTATCGGTGTGCGCAGCACGGCTTTAGCGGAAGGAGTATATTTAAACGCTGACCTTCAGGCTCAAGCCATAGACAACGCATTTGCCCTAGACCGCGGTCTAGTCACCGCTGATCAACAAGTTTTTTCTGTGGTAGACAATCAATTAAAACTCATCGATGTTCAGGTGGTTCATTACGCGGAAAAGCAAGCCGTTGTCCGAGGAATTCCAGACGGGACGGTTGTTTTGGCCAAACCTTTGGTAGGAGCCTTTGAAGGAATGCCCGTTTTGCCCACTGCTTCAGTCCAATAGTGTATCCATGAAAAAGCTGATTCAATATTTTACAAAGTACCACGTTGCGGTAAATGTGGTGATTTTTGCCTTTGCACTTTTCGGATATCTGGGCTTTAAGTCGCTAAAATCCTCCTTTTTTCCCCTAACAGAGTCGCACATAGTCACTATTGCGGTGAATTATCCTGGGGCGTCTCCTCTAGAAATTGAAGAGGGGGTGGTGTTGAAAATAGAGGACAACTTAAAAGGGTTACAAGGTGTTGAGCGAGTCACTTCTGTTTCCAGGGAGAATTCTGGCTCGATTGTCGTTGAGGTTGAGAAAGAGCGGAATATTGATTTTATGCTCTTGGAAGTCAAAAACGCCGTAGACCGGGTACCCAGTTTTCCGACGGGTATGGAGCCCTTGGTGGTGGCCAAACAGGAAGTAGTTCGACCTACTATTTCTTTTGGTCTGAGCGGGAATATTCCACTCAAAAACCTAAAGGATATTGCCCGACAAATAGAGAATGACCTCCGCGCCATTAAGGGTATTTCTCAAATTAATGTCAGTGGATTTCCCGCTGAGGAAATTGAAATTGCCGTTCAAGAAAGTCAGTTGCTGGCCTATAATTTAAGTTTTGCTGAAGTAGCCCAAGCGGTGGGAAGCAGTAACCTATTGGTGACAGGGGGACAATTAAAAACAGACGCTGAAGACTTTTTGATCCGGGCCAACAACAAAAAATATTACGCCGATGAATTGTCTCAAGCGGTCATTAAAACATTCCCAGACGGACGCATTGTCTATTTAAAAGATATCGCTTCGGTTCGCGACCGATTTTCTGAAACACCCAATGCTACGTTGATCAATGGTAACCTAGCTGTAGAGGTCTCTATTTCAAGTACGAATTCAGAGGATTTACTCTCGACCGCTGAGATAGTTAAGCAATATATTGCTGACTTTAACGCTTCACACGACGCTTTGACCTTGACTGTATTGAGCGATCAATCGATTACTTTAAATCAACGAACAGAGTTGTTGTTGACCAA
>JALQVG010000072.1 GCA_023260435.1 Flavobacteriaceae bacterium
GGTTTAGTTGCTGCTGAACAGATCTGTTTTTGGCCAAGGCTGTTTTATAGGCCAGTACCGTAATCCCTCCCAAGGCGAGCTTTCTTTCGTTTTTCTGGGTCCACTCACTCAATTGATCTGCCAATTTTTTCCAATGCCCCACCACTTGTTGTCGGTACATCAGTTCTCTGTATGCGCCGATCGCTTTGCGTTCCCATGACCAGAGTATGGACTGAAGTTCCAGGGACGCAGCACTCGCTTTTTGGCTCAACAACCGTTGTCTGCTGGCCATTACTGTAGGAAATGGGATGGTCTGGTTGACGCCCCAAACCCTCAAAGGCTGCCCATTAGGCGCTATGTTATTTTGATCAAATTGATGATAGACTTCCGTGGATCCCAAATCCCAACCCGTTCCCTTGAAGGCCTCTACCGATTTGGCCGCTTGTTGCGCTGCTTTAATTTGCGGTTGATGATCGAGCACTCTTTGCACCCAATCCGCTTGGCTGATGGGCTCTTGTGCGCTGATTTGGCCTAACCCAAACAGAGAAAAACCGATGATCAAAACCGTCTTTTTTATCTTTTTCTTTAATCGTATCGGCTGTGGATTCCAGCGATCAAACAAATCGTAAAGCAGCGGGAGCACCAACAAGGTAAGCAGGGTTGCCGACACGAGACCCCCCACGACCACAGTAGCCAAAGGCCGTTGTACCTCAGCCCCTGCAGAGGTAGAAATAGCCATGGGTAAAAACCCAAGTGCTGCTGCAGAAGCCGTCAAAAGCACTGGTCGCATACGGTATTGGGTCCCCCGTATGATGCGCGCATATCGATTGCGCATCCCGTGGATTTGAAGCTCTTTAAATTCCTCAATAAGGACGATTCCATTCAACACAGCGATACCGAAAAGCGCTATAAATCCTACCCCGGCTGAAATACTGAACGGCATGCCGCGCAAAGCGAGTAAAAACACCCCGCCAATCGCTGAAAGTGGAATGGCAGTATAAATCAACAGGGCGTCTTTCACTGAGTCAAAAGCGAAATAAAGGAGCAGAAAAATCAAGAAAAGGGCCACGGGAACAGCAATCGCCAAACGTCGAGAAGCGGTTTGAAGATTTTTAAACTGACCGCCATATTCTATCGAATAACCAGCGGGCAGATCAATCTTTTGGGCTATGATTTTCTGAACATCCTCTACTACTGAAGCCATATCTCTGTTGCGTACGTTAATCCCAACAACGATCCTTCTTTTGGTATTGTCTCGGGAAATCTTGGCCGGTCCTTGGTCATAAGTCACCGAAGCCAGTGATCCCAAAAGTACCTGACGACCGTCTTTTAATTGCACGCTGAGCTTTTCTAAATCCTGTAGTTCCTGCCTGTGAGCAGCATCCCACTTTAAAGTTAAATCAAATTGTTTTTCTCCCTCAAACACAGTTCCTGCTCGCGCACCGGCAAATCCCAGCGAAAGCACCGTGTTCAACTCATCCACACTCACCCCATAACGAGCCAGTGCTGGCCTGTGGTATTTCACCCTCATCTGTGGCAATCCCTCGATTTTTTCTACACTGATATCTGCAGCGCCAGGAACCTCTTGAATGGCCTGTTGAATGTCAAATGCTTTCTGTTGAAGCACCTCCAGCTCGGGTCCAAACACCTTAATGGCTACATCAGCGCGAACACCGGTGATCAATTCATTAAAGCGCATTTCTATAGGTTGGGTAAATTCATACGAGACATGATCGATCTTCATCAATGAGTCCTTAATCATATCCGCCAATTCATCTTTAGTTGTGGCGTTTGTCCAGGTGCCTATCGGATGTAACTTGATGATCACATCGCTTTCCTCCATAGACATGGGGTCTGTGGGCACCTCAGCGGCTCCAATACGAGACACCACTTGATCGACCTCATCAAAACCCAAAATAATTTTTTCCATCGCTGAAGTGTATTCGATCGTTTTACTCAAGGAGGTACCGGTGGGCAATACGGGTTGAATGACAAAATCACCTTCATCTAGGGTGGGTACAAATTCTCCCCCCATGTTTACAAAAAGAAGTATCGCAGCGAGCAATAAGCCTCCTGCACTACTGAGCACCCACTTCTTGTGGCGGAGTGCCCAAACCAAGGTAGGGTAATAGATCTGGCGAGATAAATGATTGAGTGCGCGTATCGACCAGCTTGTTTTGGCCGCACTATCCGGTTTGACTACCAGAGCAGTCACCACGGGAATGTACGTAAAGCAAAGCAACATGGTGCCTATAAGCGCAAAACTAAACACCAATGCCATGGGGCGAAACATCTTGCCTTCAACACCCACTAACGATAAAATTGGAATAAATACAATCAAAATGATGAGTTGACCAAAGATGGCTGAACGCATCATTTTAGAAGCCCCTTTTCGGGTAATTTCATCCAATTCCACTCTGCGCTCTACGCTAGAGAGTTTCGCCAGTGTAGCTGCTTTTGCGGTGATTTGAAAAGCGATGTATTCGACAATAATTACGGCCCCATCGATAATAATGCCAAAATCAATCGCTCCCAAGCTCATCAAATTGGCATCGACATCGAACACATACATCAGGGACAAAGCAAACAACAAACTCAATGGAATGACTGAGGCAACAACTAATCCAGAACGCCAAGACCCCAAAAGAACGACCACCACAAAAATGACGATCAGACAGCCCAGCACTAAATTTTCAGCAATCGTAAACGTGGTTTTTTCGATGAGTACACTGCGCTCCAAAAATGGGTTGATCGTGATACCTTCAGGAAGCATGGTTTGCACATAGGCAACACGCTGCTTAACGGCTGAGATCACCTCTTGAGCATTGGCCCCTTTGAGCATCATCACTTGACCCATCACCGTTTCTCCACCTCCGTTGGCCGTAATTGCGCCAAACCGATTGGCATAGCCATAACGCACCTCAGCCACATCGCGAACCAACACAGGTACAGCACCTCGTTGGGCAACAACCAATGCTTCAATTTCCTCCAGACTGTCGAGTAACCCCTCACCCCGAACAAAATATGCTTGATCATTTTTTTCTATATAACTTCCGCCAGCAATACTGTTGTTGGCCTGTAATGCCTGGTATACATCCAAGACCGACAACTCAAGGGCCTGTAGACGCTCAGGCTGGATAGCCACCTCATAGGTTTTGAGGTAACCGCCCCACGTATTTACCTCAACTACCCCAGGAATTCCAGACAATTCCCTTCTCACTAACCAATCTTGTATGCTGCGAAGTTCGGTGAGTGAGTATTTGTTTTTGTGGGCTTGGTCAACCGATAATGTGTATTGATAAATTTCACCTAAACCTGTTGTTATAGGTCCCATAAACGGAGTCCCGAAACCCTGAGGAATTTTTTCTTGAGCAGAGGCGATTTTTTCGGCGATAAGTTGTCTCGGCAAATAAGTGCCTAATTCGTCATCAAATACCACCGTAACCACAGACAGCCCAAACTTGGACACAGAACGTATTTCGTGTACACCTGGAAGATTGGCCATTTCGAGTTCAACCGGATAGGTCAGGTACCGCTCCACATCCTCCGTGGACAAGCTTCGGGATGTCGTGATGATTTGAACTTGATTGTTGGTGATATCCGGTACAGCGCCAACTGAAAGTTGACTCAGGGCGTATAACCCGTAAAACGCCATAATGGCGGTGCCTAACAAAACCACTAACTTGTGGTTCAGGGCATAGCGAATGATTTGGTCCATAGTCGTATTCCTACAAATATAACAAACACCTTCCTAGGGAATTACCCTACAGCGTGATTGTAATTTAGACCAAGAACAAATAATGTGGTTTAATCCAAATGGTAGATCTCCATGATGTTTTGAAGAATGCGCTCGAAATCAATGGCCAAATCGATCAGTTTACCGGTATGTACATCAAACACCCAACCGTATACTTTTAATCCGCGTTCTCTGTAGGCCTTTTGAACGGCTGCGGTTTTGATTAGGTTGACACATTGTTCCTGAACATTGAGTTCAACCAATCTGTTGTAGCGATCATGCTCTGACTCAATGTTGTTAAGTTCGTGTTTGTGGATTCGATACACATCGCGGATATTGCGCAACCACGGGTTAAGTATTCCCATGTCAGCGGATTGCATAGCTGCTTGTACACCCCCACAACCGTAGTGTCCACAAACTACTATCTTACTCACTTTTAAATACTTAACCGCGTAGTTGATCACAGACATCGCATTCAGGTCAATGGAAATTACCATATTGGCAATATTTCTGTGAACAAATATTTCCCCAGGCTCAGCACCCATCAATTCTTCGGCAGATACCCGAGAATCTGAGCAACCTATGTACAATAAATCAGGATTTTGACCTGACCCTAACCGATCAAAATACCCAGGGTCTCCCTGCAACTTTTGTTCGATCCAAGCTTGATTATTTTTAAAAACGGTAGATATATCCATAGAGTAGGTACTTGCGGTAAAGAAACAAAAAATAACGAATTATTGTGATAGCTCAGGGTGAATAGAACTCATTTTATGTTACTTTTGTCTAGCATTTAAACAAAAACATTAAACAGATGGCGGCCACCAAATCCAAAAAATCAGCACCTACAGCCCAGGATCTAATTTCTGCATACATGCACGCCCAACTAGATGGTTCAAAACCCTGCACGAATGTGTATCAATTTTGCCAAATTGCTGGATGTACTGAGGCAGACTTTTACGCCCAGTTCAGCGATCTAAGCCATCTAAAATCCTCGATTTGGGAAGCCTTTATGGGTCAAGCTAGTGATTTGGTAGCGCAAAGCCCTGATTTTCAGCAGGCACCTGCTCAAGAAAAAGCGTTAAGTCTCTTATTCACCCTTTTTGAGGTGATGACAGCCAACAGAACGTACATCCTCCACAGTGCGGAAGCATTTAAGTCCGACCTCGCTTCATGGGGGGACCTTAAAGGATTTAGAACGCAATACAAGGCGTGGGCCAAAGAACATCTTTCCAGGACTCAGCAGGGACCTAAGGCGATCGCTCAGCTGCAAAGTGCAGGTACTGAAGAAGCTTTTTGGATTCAATTCATGCTCTTATTTCAATATTGGGTCAAGGATCGTTCCAAAGGATTTGAAAAAACAGACATTTTGATTGAAAAATCAACAGCTACTTTTTTTGAGTTATTCATGGATCGACCCAACAGTAACTTATTTGACCTAGGCAAATACCTCATCAAGGACTTCATCGCTCATTAAGCCATGAAATCGATCAATTCTATCCCCACGTCAAAAATTGCACGTGCCAAGACTCTATTGAAGACTGGAGTCCAAGTAGGCGGCAACTACACAGTGCACTACACCAAAAAAATACTCGGACAAGACGTATCTCAAAATGACTTGGACAAAGAGAATGCCTCGGCGATTTACGATGGTCTGAAAACGATGAAGGGAAGTGCACTAAAGGTGGCCCAAATGTTGAGCATGGAAAAAAACATGCTCCCCGAAGCCTACTACGACCAGTTTTCCTTAGCGCAATTTTCCGTCCCACCGCTTTCCTACCCCTTGGTACAAAAAAGCTTTAAGCGATCCATGGGGCAAAGCCCTGAAGTGTTATTTGATCGATTTGAACGAGAAGCAGCACATGCAGCTAGCATAGGCCAGGTGCATAGAGCCTACAAGGATGGTCATGCCTATGCGGTAAAAATTCAATACCCAGGAGTAGCCGAGAGTATTGTATCCGACCTTAAACTGGTTAAACCTGTAGCGCTGAAGATGTTCAACATCAATGCCAAGGATTCCGAAAAATACTTTCAGGAAGTACAGGATAAATTATTAGAAGAGACTGACTATCAGCTAGAACTGGAACAAAGCGAGGCAATTGCTCAATCCTGTGCGGGGCTGGAAAACATTCGTTTCCCCAAATACTACCGATCGCTTTCCAGCGATCGTATTCTAACCATGGATTGGATGGATGGACAGCATATCCAATCATTTGCTAAAGCGCACAAGGGAACGGAGTTGGCTTGTAGGCTAGGTCAGTCCCTTTGGGATTTCTATATGTATCAAATGCATTTTTTGAAAAAAGTACATGCAGATCCACATCCGGGGAATTTCTTGGTAGACGCTGAAAACAGGCTAGTGCCGATTGATTTTGGCTGTATGAAACAAGTGCCTGAAAGTTTCTATACCCCCTATTTTGCCCTAGCTACTGCTGAGGCCCAGAAAGACCGTCGCGTATTTGACGCCTTGCTTTGGGACTTGGAAATCTTAGTGCCGAGTGATGATCAAGCCACTTTAAACTATGTTTCCGACCTTTTTCACGAATTGCTCAGCTTATTCACACAACCGTTTCAACAAGATCAATTTGATTTTTCAAATCCAGCATTTTGGGAGTCAGTGGGCGCACTAAGCAAGCGTTTAAGCAGTGATCAAACCATCAGAAAAATGAACGGAAACCGGGGCTCCAAGCACTTCCTATACATAAATCGCACCTTTTACGGCTTGTATAATTTGTTGTTTGATCTGGGTGCCCGGGTAGACACTAGGAGTTTTGCCCGATACATGAACTAGATTTTCTCATAGGGCATCCGCTGAATCAATGCAGGCAAAGCATAGCCATCCAAACCATTGATGGTCACGGTTTGTGCATGATCGAGCTGAAGCCATCCGTCCGAAGCCACTACTCGGGAGTCTGCATATAAGTGCTCTACTTGACCCACCACGAGAATAGTCCCATTTTCCTTTATCTCGTAGTGATTTAAGTACTTCATACCCATTTGAACCGGAGATTCGGCTACGTAAGGTGCGGCAAATCCCTCTTTCATTTCAGCGCACAATCCAGTAGCCTCAAACTCTGAGACATCCTCTGGAAACTTTAAACTCGTTTGGTGGGCTGCTTCTAGTATGGGAAGATGTATATGGTTGATGGTGTATATACCTGTCGCTAATATATTGCTCCAGGTATGACGTGGTACGGTGGCTGGCCTGAGCAAGAATCCAAATACAGCAGGTTGGCTTCCCATATGAATCACAGAGCTGAAAACAGCCAGATTGTCCTGTCCTTTCGGAGATCTGGTTCCAATGAGGTTGGCAGACTTATACCCCGACGCAGAATTAATAAGATGAATCCTGTATTTAGGATCCATCTGCGCAAGATCATTGCTCGACCAGTGAATCTTCTCTATCATAATGGGCATATGCGTTTAAGGCCTTTTCTAAATCATTTACTTGTCCCACATAGCGCACTTGGGGATGAGTGAGTACGGAAGGGATTTCTTGAACAATATCGCCAGAAATCCACAATTGCCTTTGTGGTTGATTGAGTAATGCTTCGCTGAGCTGCGCAAAATACTGTGCTGTGCTCGAGGGTCGCATACTGTGCGACATGTGCGTGTAATAAATCACTTCTTTGGGAAGCGCATTGAATTTGGCGAGCGCAGATACGGGTACCGAGGGACCTAACATGACGGATTGAACTCCTTTGGCCAGCGCGAGGTAGTAGGCAAAATACAAGCCAATCTCATGGATCTCATTTTCTGGCAAAAAGAAAAACACCAGTACCGAAGTGGTTTTTGATTTTTTTCCTTCAAGCGGAGCGAGTTGAAGCAGCAGACGCTCCTTGATCAATTGAACCATAAAGTGTTCTTGGGTGATATCTACCGTATTGGTCTGCCAAAGTGTTCCTATTTTTTGCAGTAGAGGAACAAAGTATTGACTAAATACCACAGAAAATGAATGCTGTTGGAGCAACTCTTCATAAAGCTCCAGGAACCTAATGCGGTCATAGCCGATACAGCTCAGCATCAGTTCGTCTATATAATAGTCTTCGGGATGTTTTTCCGTTACCTCTTTGTGCACCCACTCATAAACCTGTTGCTGAGAGGCCTCAGCAATTTTTGAAATCTTATGTCCATGCTGCAACAAGAATCGCACATTGAGCAATTTTTGAAGTTGCGACAAATCATACTGACGCAGATTGGTGTCTGTGCGCTCTGGAGTTAACAAGTCATAGCGTTTTTCCCACATCCTCAAGGCTGGTGTTTTTATACCGGAGATGGAGGAAAGGTCCCCAATGGTGAAGCGCACTAAAGTGTAATCGATTAACGACATAAGGATTAATTTAAAATAGATGCTGCAGCTTTATGGGCTTGCAGAAAACGTTCGCGGGCCATTTTATGGTCTACGATTGGCTTTGGGTAGGTGAATTCTTGATATTCAGGCACCCATCGGCGGATGTATTTATGGTCTTGATCAAATTTCTTTATTTGTTCTTCGGGATTGAAAATTCTGAAATAGGGAGCTGCATCTATGCCGCTTCCAGCTACCCATTGCCAATTTCCCACATTGCTGGACAGTTCAAAATCAAAGAGTTTTTGGGCAAAATAGGCCTCTCCCCAACGCCAATCTATCAATAAATGTTTGACCAGAAAACTACCCACCAACATACGCACTCTGTTGTGCATAAATCCCGTAGCATTGAGCTCCCTCATACCTGCATCCACTAGTGGATAACCTGTTTTTCCTTGACACCATGCCGCGAATTCCTCTTGATTGTTGCGCCAGGCGATCCGATCAAAAACTGGTTTGTACGAATTTTGCACCGTATGGGGAAAATGCCACAAAAGCATCATCATAAACTCCCGCCAAATCAATTCTTTGAGGTAGGTATTTTCCTCACTGACTAGCGCCTTACGCACTAAAGAACGAACACTCCTCGTGCCAAACCTAAGGTGAACTCCTACTTTAGTGGTGGCATTGAGAAATGGAAAATTTCTGGTTTGCGCATAATCCGCAATCCGTTGATCTTCAGTAAGTGCTTGGGGTGCTTGAATGATCGAGGGTTTAAAGCCCATTTGGGCCAAATCGACCATCTGCTCTTTTAAAGCTAAACCTTGATGTAGGTTTTCTTCACTGGGATAAACCTCGAGGGTTGTTTGTTCTCGTTTGGATAGCCAGGCTTTGCTAAAGGGCGTGTAGACCAAATAAGGTGTTCCATCGGATTTGACCACCTGGTGCGGCTCAAAAATTACCTGGTCCTGATGGGTGTGGAACGCTATCCCCTTTGCTTCAGCCCATCGGGCTATTTTTTCATCTCTTTGGCGTGCATAGGGTTCATAATCTCTGTTGGTGTGTATTTCCCCTATCGAATAGGTGGAGGAAATCTGTTCAAAAACAGTTTCTACAGCGCCGTAATACACCTGGATGCCTGTGCCCTTTTCGAGCCAATGGGCACTCATTCTTTTTAATTGTTCCCATATAAAACTGACTCTGTGGTCGTCTTTGGGTAATTCATCAAGGATACAGGGATCAAAAATAAAAATAGGCATTACCCTTTTACCACTGTTTAGGGCACGAAAGAGACCGTGGTTGTCTTCCAACCTTAAATCTCTTCGAAACCAAAACAGGGCGATGGACTCTTTCATTAACCTAGATTTAAGCGAGACATTCCTCCATCCACTCCAAGCACTTGGCCTGTAGTCCAAGAAGCATGATCGCTGAGTAAAAACGCTGCTGTTTGGGCGATTTGATCAGCCGTACCCACTGATTTTAGCGGATGCCTAAGCGCCGCGTTTTCCATTTTCTGCTCGTTGTTCAGGAACTTATTGGCCAGTGGAGTGTCGGTCAAAGAAGGAGCCACTACGTTAACCCGTATTTTGGGTGCCAATTCCGCGGCTAGCGCTCTTGCAAAACCTTCAACAGCCCCTTTAGCTGCTGCAACGGATGTGTGAAAAGGCATCCCTACTGAGACGGCTACGGTACTAAACAAAACGATACTCGCCGCCTCGGACTTCTTGAGTTTGGGTAAGACACTTTGCAAAACGCGCACCATAGCCAAGAAATTCACTTCCATATCTTGGGCAAATGTCTCCGGCTTCAATCCAGAGAAAGGTCTCAAATTTATACTGCCTGGAGCGTAGACAAAACCGTCTAAATGTTCGGGTAATTGAGTCACATCCAATTGGTCCACACAAGCGTCAAACGCGATATGAGTACATCGAACATCGCTGAGTGACTCAGAGGATCTCGAGGCAACCCAAACACGGTGTTCTTGGGCCATCAGTTTAACTAGAGCCAATCCAATTCCTGAACTTCCTCCTACAATGAATATGTTTTTCATCTCTTATCGGTGTATGTGCCAAATAGGCTATTTAGTTTTTCTGTGCGGTAATCAAATATTCCTTGAAGTTGACTGCGCACAAACAACGCATGAGCTAATTGACCTAACGGTCCCAGGGGAAGTTTGTAATGCACCCAATCCTCCATCTCCACACCGCCCTCAATGGGATGTATAAAATGTTTATGGTGCCAAAACGAATACGGGCCAAAACGCTGCTCATCGACAAAAAATTGTCCAGGAGCCACATGGGTGATCTCTGTCACCCAATTTAATTTTAACCCCAACAAGGGCTTCACTGTGTAGCGTATAATTTGGCCAGCGTAGACCTTTCGGTCAGCACCAGACAAAATATCAAACCCCATATAGGTGGGTGTGATTTCTCTTAGATTTTTCGGATCAGAAAAAAATGCCCAAGCCTCTTCAACAGAAATGGGTAACTTTTGTTTCGTGTGTAGTTCGTACATATCAGTTAACTTGAAACAAAAATACACTTTTGTTTAACAGTTTTATAAAATTGTTAAACAAATTAATATCTTTGTAGGTATGGAACAAGCTGCCATTTTTAGAAAAGAACACTTTAACGCTGCTCACAGGCTTCACAACCCAGCATGGGATGCCCAAAAAAACCAAGAAGTGTTTGGTTTATGCAATAACCCGAATTTTCACGGACACAACTATGAATTAATTGTGTGCGTTAAAGGACCTATTGATCCAGAAACAGGATACGTAGTAGATACCAAAGCCTTATCTGATCTAATCAAAAAAGAGGTGACCGATAAGCTCGATCACAAAAACCTCAACCTTGACGTACCAGAGTTTGGCCAGCTTAATCCAACAGCAGAAAATATAGCTCGGGTCATTTATCAGTGGCTCAAACCCCATATGAAACCAGAGCAGTCATGGAGTCTTACACTCTACGAAACACCAAGAAACTATGTTCAATACCCTGTCTAAACATCAAATCGACCTAGAAGACGAACTAGGCGATGCCCATTCAGCCACCAGCATTGAGACCCCGATGCGTCCAGACGCATTTGTTAAAAGCGACGAACAAAAAAAATTAGAAATCGCGGAGTTATTTGCCCAGATCATGGAAGTGATGGGTATGGATCTTACGGATGATTCACTTAGGGGAACTCCTAAACGCGTGGCCAAAATGTATGTGGAGGAACTTTTTGGTGGGTTAAATCCAAAAAATAAGCCCGCCATGACCTTGTTTGAAAATAAGTTTCAGTACAATCAGATGTTGGTCGAAAAAAACATCAGTTTCTACTCAAATTGTGAGCACCACTTTGTCCCCATTTTTGGCAAAGCACACGTTGCATACCGATCCAACGGCAAAGTAATCGGTCTGTCAAAACTTAACCGAATAGTACAGTACTACGCTGCAAGACCTCAGGTTCAAGAGCGTTTAACCAATCAAATAGGTCAAGAACTCATCGAAGTTTTGGGTACAACCGATGTAGCGGTGATCATGGACGCCAAGCATTTGTGTGTTTCCTCACGCGGAGTTAAAGATGATGCATCATCAACAGTCACTGTATTCTACAGCGGAATATTCAACAAGCCGGAAAAAATGGCTGAGTTGCACCAATACATCAACAAGGACTAAAACTTTTGCGCAATTCTGCCCAAAAAACAATTGCTAAGGGTAATCTACCTCAAAAAACCTGTCCCTCTTGTCAACGGCCCTTTTCCTGGCGTAAGAAATGGGAACGAGACTGGGATAGGGTAATTTATTGCAGCGATGCATGTCGAAAAAAAGGGAAATGAGTACAGCAATAATTTGGTACACCAATGATTTACGGGTTAAAGATCACTCTGGTCTAGCAGAGGCTACAAAACTTCATGACCGAGTAATCGCCTATTATTGCTTTGACCAAGCGGATTATGCACAAACGGCTTGGGGATTCCGAAAAACTGGGGACTTTAGAGCTCAATTTATTGCAGAAGCATTGGTAGAGCTGGCACACGCCCTAGCAGAACTGGGCATTGAGCTTTGTTATCACCAAGGAGACACAGCTCAGGGTCTTGCGGAATTAGTTGCTCATAACAAAGCTGTTCGTGTGTACACCCAACATCACTGGATGCCCGAAGAAAAAGCGCGTATCGCCAACTGTCAAAAAGCGTGTAGCGTTGAGTGGGTATTCCACCACAACAGTTTATTGATAGAGCCTGATCAACTGGGCTTCGAATTAGAAGACCTGCCATGGATATTTACTGAATTCAGAAAAAAAGTCGAGCGAAATCTCCGAATTAAATCAACGCAACAGCCGCGTAAAATAAGTGACATAATACCTGAGATTCATCCCATTCCCGACCTCCGTTCTTGGGGAATCAAATCAGTGACTCAACCTGCTCACTCGGCATTTCCCTTTAAAGGAGGATGCATCGCTGCACGAGCAAGACTTCATCAATATACCTTTGAAACCCAAAAAGTAGCTTGGTACAAACACACCAGAAATGGCATGCTGGGGGTGGACTACTCTACTAAATTTTCCCCTTATATAGCCTTGGGATGTATCTCCCCAAAAACAATCTACCGAACGATTAAAGAGTTTGAGGCGCAACACATCAAAAATGAAGATACCTATTGGGTGATTTTTGAACTGTTGTGGCGGGAATTTTTTGCCTACACCGCGATGAAGTATGGGTCATTATTTTTCAACGCTACGGGTATTGCTCAACATCCCAGTCCGGAAGTACCCCAATCGATAAAAAATCGTACGGGAAATCCGTGGATAAGCCCCAAACCAATCGACACCAAAGGATCCTGGGGCCAATGGATCAACGGTCAAACGCGGGTTGATTTTGTCAATGCACACATGATCGAACTAGCTGAAACGGGTTGGATGAGTAACCGCGGACGACAAAACGTAGCTTCATACCTAGTTCACGAGCTCGGTATTGATTGGCGTTGGGGAGCCGCCTATTTTGAATCGCTTTTAATCGATTACGACCCTTGCTCAAATTACGGCAACTGGATGTACGTAGCTGGAGTAGGAAATGACCCAAGAGCTCGGGTATTCAATATGGAGCGACAGGCGCAACAATACGACCCAAAAGGGCTTCATCAAAAGACTTGGCTTCAAACCTCTTTATTTTGAAGACACTTCGACTGATATTAGGAGACCAGCTCAACCCAAAACACACTTGGTTTCAACAGGTAGACCCACAGGTGACCTTTCTGATGTGCGAAATGCGTCAGGAAACGGATTATGCACTGCACCATGTGCAGAAAGTATTGGCCTTTTTTCTAGCTATGCGCCGATTTGCCGAACAAATGACGGCACGGGGCCATCAATTCATTTACTACAGTCTGGACGATCCAAGAAATCGACAAGACCTCATAAAAAACATCGAGGAGCTGATTCAGACCCAGGGCTTCCAATCTTTTGGGTATCAATGGCCCGACGAATACCGATTGGACAAGCAGCTCAAGAATTGGTGCGACCAACAATCCATCCCGGTAACTGTTGAGGACACCCAACACTTTTTGACTTCACGCACAGACTGGCAAGACCACTTTAAAGATAAAAAAACCTATACCATGGAGTTTTTTTATCGTGCCATGCGTAAAAAAACGGGGTACTTGATGACCCCAACAGGTCAACCAGAAGGCGGCGTATGGAATTTTGACACAGAGAACCGCAAAACATGGAACGGTTCTCCCGCCATCCCCAAAGGGCCGGTGTTCCATCCTGAAATAGACCCCATTTTATCCATGCTTCAGGAGCATGGGGTAAAAACCATAGGAAACCCTCCAAAGCCGGAACAGTTTCTTTGGGCGACCACACGTGAAGAGGCTGAAAGGCTACTGAGGCATTTTGTCCAGCATTTATTACCCCACTTTGGTCGATTCCAAGATGCTATGCATCCGGAAGAACCTATTTTATTTCACAGTAGACTTTCCTTCTGTCTAAACACAAAAATGATCAGTCCTCAAGAAGTAGTAGAGGCAGCTATTGAAGCCTGGAAAAAATCACCAGAACTCATTGAATTAGCACAAGTAGAGGGGTTTGTGCGACAAATCATTGGATGGAGGGAATATGTGCGCGGTTTCTAT
>JALQVG010000116.1 GCA_023260435.1 Flavobacteriaceae bacterium
TGGAAGAATCCCATCCGATCGAGGTATTTACCACCCGTCCCGACACCATTTTTGGGGTCTCTTTTATGACCTTGGCTCCTGAACATCCCTTGGTGGATGTACTGACTTCACCCGAGCAAAGAGCGGCAGTTCAGGAATATGTGGCCGCTACGGCCCAACGTTCTGAACGCGACCGCATGGCGGATGTCAAAAGAATTACCGGTGTATTTACCGGGTCCTATGTAGCCCATCCGTTCACCCAAAAGCCTATACCAGTTTGGATAGGGGACTACGTGCTTGCGGGATATGGAACGGGCGCTGTGATGGCTGTTCCTTGCGGGGATCAACGCGATTGGGACTTTGCTCAGCATTTCTCCCTGCCGATTCCCAACATTTTTAAAGATGTGGATGTTAGTGCTGCTGCCTATGAGTCCAAAGACGGAGTGGTAATCGATAGCTCTGATTTTCTCACTGGATTGGATTATAAATCTGCGTTAAAGGAGGCTATAGCTGCTTTAGAAGCTAGAGGTCTGGGGCAGGGGAAAATCAACTACCGCTTGCGCGATGCCGTTTTTAGCCGTCAGCGATATTGGGGGGAACCATTTCCTGTATTTTACCGAAATGGGGTTCCTGAGTTGGTAGATCAGGCGCATTTGCCCGTTGTGTTGCCTGAGGTAAAACAGTATTTGCCGACTCCTACTGGTGAACCTCCCTTGGGCAATGCCACCCATTGGGCTTGGGATACCCTACAAAATCGGGTGGTCGCCAACGATTTAATCGACCAAAAGACAGTTTTCCCTCTTGAACTCAATACGATGCCTGGATGGGCCGGAAGCTCTTTTTACTTCTTGCGCTATATGGATCCCCTGAACAACGAGGCATTGGCGGCTGAAGAAGCCATGAAGTATTGGGGACAGGTGGATCTGTATATCGGAGGAAGCGAACACGCTACAGGGCACCTGCTGTACGCTCGTTTTTGGACGATGTTTCTCTATGACCGCGGATTTATTCCCCAGGAACATTTTGCCCAGAAACTGATCAATCAAGGGATGATTACAGGCACTTCTGCATTTGTTTACCGACTGGACGACAACAAAACTTTTGTGTCCAGGGGGTTGATCGGGAACCGATCAGTGACTCCGATTCACGTAGACGTATCTATGGTGAATGCCTCGGATGCATTGGATATTGACGCCTTTAAGGCGTGGAGACCTGAGTATTCCGAAGCTGTTTTTGAAATGGAAAACGGGATTTACTACACCGGCAGAGAAGTGGAAAAAATGTCCAAGTCCAAATACAATGTAGTGAGTCCAGATGAAGTCTGTGCGACCTATGGGGCTGATGCGCTCCGCTTGTACGAGATGTTTTTAGGTCCCTTAGAACAGTCTAAGCCCTGGAATACTGCGGGGATTACGGGAACTCTAGGGTTCTTGAAAAAGTTGTGGCGCTTGTACAGCGACGGCACCCAATGCTTGGTAGACGACAGCACCCCAAGTGCAGCTTCTTTGAAGACGCTTCACAAAACCATCCAAAAAGTTACCGAGGACGTGGCTCAGTTTTCGTTTAATACCTCGGTGTCTAGCTTTATGATTTGTGTCAATGAGCTGGCCCAACAAGGGTGTCATGCCCGGACTGTATTGGAACCTTTGGCGGTATTGGTTTCCCCCTATGCCCCCCACATCGCGGAAGAGTTGTGGCAGATGATGGGCCACAAGGGTTCAATAGCCCATGTGCCCTTTCCGACTTTTGACCCAGCTATGGTGGCGGAGTCAGATAAGGAATACCCTATTTCGTTTAATGGAAAAACCAAGTTTACCTTATCCTTTTCCATTAACACGCCTAAAGATGAGGTGGAGGCTGTTGTTATGGCACACCCTAAAACGCTGGAATACCTCGGTGGGGCTACGCCTAAAAAGGTTATTGTCGTTCCAGGGAAGATTGTCAACATTGTGCTCTAAAGCGCACTGTCACAATACAAAACAGAGGGGGGAGGCCGCAGGCCTCCCCCCTTCTTTTTGATCACTTACCTGGTGATTAATCCCGATTGCTGCCCAAAAAGCGCAATACGAAATAGGCTAGTGTAGCCAAGGCGCCAATGGCCGCTACCAAGTAGGTACGCGCC
>JALQVG010000114.1 GCA_023260435.1 Flavobacteriaceae bacterium
TTCTGGTGTATCCTTTTTACCTTTTGGGTCTCCACCAGAGCCTCTATTTTCTAAGTGATGCACATCGCAGACAACACCATACTCACCATCGCAGGCAAAACATGGTGTAACATCTGCTGTGCTAATATCCCAAAGAGAAACACCTCCAAGTTCAGGATTGAGCAGTCTGGAAGAAGGATCTCTATCTAAAGCAAAAAAACCAAAATCTGCTTGTACATACCTCAATGCTCCTAGACGTCCAGATCGGGCATAGTCCAACGCCTTTTGAACGGCCGGATTAAATCTAGACCAGAGGGCCTCCATAAAAAACAGACCTCGACTTTGTGCCAAACTGGTCACTTCTTTTACCTGTTCAGGGGTTAAAGCCATGGGCTTTTCGCACAAAACATGCTTTCCAGCTGCCAAGGCTTTTAGAGACCATTCCACATGACTGGTATGGGGTGTAGCGATGTAAACTATATCTACCTCTTCTAAGGCCAATAACTCTTGGTATCCGACACACGCCATAGGTTGGTCATCGGATGTTTTGTGTGTTTGGGCAAACTCAATGGCTTTTTCCTGGCTGCGAGAACCTACAGCCACCAAACGAGCATGGGGCACTAAAGCCAAATCTCGAGCAAATGAGTGCGCTATTTTTCCCAATCCAATAATACCCCACCTCAGGGGATTTTGAGCTGTATACATAGGGATGGTTTGGTTCAAAATTAATCATAAATAGTCCTTATCTTAGCCTTATATACCGATATATGGACCTAAACTTCAACAAAAACGAAGATTTTCACAAAACCTCATTGGCCGAATTACGCCAAAAATTGGGACGTATCGCCCAAGGAGGCGGTAAAGAAAAGATAGCCAAGCTGCATGAAAAAGGAAAATGGAGTGCTCGTGAACGCATCGACTACCTGCTAGATCCTAAATCCAGACGCATTGAAATTGGGGCCCTGGCCGGAGAAGACATGTATGAAGAGCACGGCGGGTGTCCTAGTGCTGGAGTAGTTGTTGTCCTTGGATACATCCAAAAAAGACTCTGTGTCGTGGTGGCCAATGACGCCACGGTCAAAGCCGGAGCTTGGTTTCCCATAACGGCCAAAAAAAATCTGCGGGCCCAAGAAATCGCCATGGAAAATCATCTACCCATCATCTATTTGGTAGATAGCGCCGGTGTTTATTTGCCGATGCAAGATGAAATTTTTCCCGACAAAGAACACTTTGGACGCATCTTCAGGAACAATGCCAAAATGAGCAGTATGGGCATTACTCAAATTGCGGCCATCATGGGTTCCTGTGTGGCGGGCGGAGCATACCTGCCAATCATGAGTGATGAAGCGATTATGGTCGACAAAACCGGCAGTGTTTTTTTGGCGGGAAGTTACTTGGTAAAAGCAGCTATTGGTGAATCCATCGACAATGAAACTTTAGGGGGTGCCACTACCCATAATTCCATCAGCGGGGTAGCTGACTACAAGGCAAAAGACGATCAGGATGCGCTGGATCGCATCAGAAAAGTAGTGGGATCATTAGGCCATAAGTCCAAAGCTGGCTTTGATCGCATGGCCGCCACCGAACCCGCTTACCCCAAAGAAGAATTGTTAGGTCATTTGCCCACATCACCAGCTACACCCTACGACATGAGGAACATCATTCAAGGGTTGATCGATCAGGATTCTTGGATTTCGTATAAAGAGGACTATGGAAAAACGATCCTTACCGGTTATGCGCGCATTGAGGGTTGGGCAGTAGGCATAGTCGCCAACCAGCGTTCAATCATTAAAACAGCTCAAGGCGAAATGCAGATGGGTGGGGTCATCTACTCTGATTCGGCAGACAAAGCCACACGATTTATCGCTAATTGCAACCAAAAGCGAATCCCTTTGGTCTTTTTGCAAGACGTAACAGGATTTATGGTCGGTAGTAAAAGCGAACACGGGGGGATTATTAAAGACGGCGCTAAAATGGTCAACGCAGTGGCCAACTCAACGGTACCCAAATTTACCGTGGTCGTCGGCAACAGTTTTGGCGCTGGAAACTACGCAATGTGCGGCAAAGCATTTGACCCTAGACTAATTGTCGCTTGGCCGAGTGCCCAGTTAGCTGTCATGGGAGGAAAAGCTGCATCACAAGTGCTCTGGCAGATAGAGCAAGAACGATTGATCAAAAAGGGCATAGCCATAGACGAGGTGGTAAAAGATAAAATGATTCAAGAAATCACTGAGCGATACGAATCCCAAACAACGCCTATTTATGCAGCCGCTAGGCTTTGGACCGATGCGGTAATCGACCCAAGAGATACCAGAACATGGATATCGCTCGGCATTGAGGCGGCCAACCAAAACCCAGACATTGCCCCATTTAATATGGGTGTTCTTCAGGTTTAATCTTTTTTTTCTACCGGTTCACCACAGTTACCTTGGGCAATATCTGCCCATAATTTCCGGCTTTTCACTTTGCCAGAGGGAGTTATTGGAAGTTGAGTAACCCATAAATACTTGGGCACCTCATGAGGGCGCAGTAACCCTGACTCAGCCAATAAGCGGAGAAAATTTGGAGTTTGTGGCTTTTCTGTAGCCAAACACAAAGCAACGCCCCACTTCTGATCGGCCATGCCTCCTAGATCAAATGGGCCATCAATGAGTGGACCGATCACCTGTCCGACCGATTCAGGATGAATTTTAATGCCTGCAGAGTTAATCACATGATCCACACGTCCCTGCCAGATAAAAGACCCATCATCCTTGAATTCTACCACATCATTGGTTTCAAGTTGATTGATGTCAAGCATGGGGTAATCAACCACCAAACACCCTTGCTTATTCTGAGACAATCGAATACCGGGTAGCGGTTGATAACTCATTTGTTCTGTAGACTCTTTCAGCGCGGCTAAAGCAAAATGAGTCAATGTCTCAGCCATACCAAAAGACACCCATACCTCGGTGGATAGACGTCTATGAAAAAAGTCAGCGATTATGGGGGCGCCTAGCGGCGCCCCCCCTACCAACACCTGTTTAAATCGATCTAATTGGGCCATACTCAGCGCTAATTGCAGGGGGACCAAGGCCGCAAAATCGAAAGTCCCTGAGGTTTCTGTCCATGGAGCGGCTCCTGGGTCAACCTCAGTGACTGTCCAGCCCAAAGTCAACGCCCTGACCCACATCATTTTGCCAGCTACATAATCACAAGAAAGTGCCATAAATGCCCGAGTACCAGGACCTAATCCCAAAAAACGCCCCGTAGCCAGAGCAGATTGATAAGCTTGATTCTTCGTAAAAAAAAGAGTCTTCGGGGCTCCAGTAGTTCCGGAAGTCTTTACTTCCAATAGTGTATCTGGCTTTAGCCAAGAGCTGACCCAGTGGGCGCGAGCGCGTACCCAAGGACGAGTATCTTGCTTGTCTAACTCCATTCGGGCCAACAGAGTTGGAGCATCCATGGATTTACCCTCCCAAGTGAAATCGGGATGCACTAAATCAACGTCTTGGTTCCTGGGTTTCATTTGATCTATTGATTATTCAACCGGACGAGTTACTGGGGCGGTGCACTTCTGCCAAATATTGGTCCAGCGATATTTATAGTTAAATACAACGAATACCACAGGAAAGAAAATGACTACGGGCAACCAGACCTCAGCACCTAAACTAGGCTCTGAAACATCAACAAATAGGGCATCTGTTTGAAATGCTGTCCAGGTAGAGGTCACCAAAATAGCGGTAAAAATATTGTTGGCTGCATGAAAACCCATAGCTAATTCAAGCCCTTCATCGACTAGAGTAATTATTCCCAAGAAAAATCCTGTAGCGATGTAATACACCAAACTAAAAAGCCCCAGTTTTTGTACCTCTGGGTTTCCGATATGCATCAACCCAAAGAGTACTGAAGTGAGTACCAGGGGCATCCATGCGTTGCGAAACAACCTACCCAAACCTTGCATCATATAACCCCGAAATAACACTTCCTCAAATGAGGTCTGCAAGGGAATCATTACCAGTGAAATGACCAAAAGCCACCAAAAAGACTCACCTTTCCAAGTAAAAATAAAATGTTCGCTATGCGACCAATAACTTACCAGGAATCCAATGAGTACCATCGAGCCCCACACCAAAAAACCAAACAATACCCGACTCCAATCGATGCGATTTCTGGAGCTGATCAGCGTGGTAAACGATTGGCGGTGAATCCACTTGACCCAAAAAAGCAATACGGCCAATCCGAGGGCAAACTGAGCCAATGACTCAAACAAAAATTTATTGGCCCCTTTACGGGCAATTTCTTGGGCCATCAAAGCGGCTACATCAATCTGGCTGTACTGAATTAACGCATAACTCAAGGCCATCACCAAGATAAAAAATCCGGGTATGGGAAGATACTTCCAAAGCGATCCCTTACTTTGATATCCCAGCTGTAAATACCTGTTTTTCATCATAATACTTCCTGTATTTTAGACCATGTTTTTTGTGTGTTGTACCAAAGCTTTCCCCGATCAACGGTTAGTGGCCCATCAATATTGTTGGTAAATAACGAACCTGTACCCAAACCTTGCAGCAGTTTACTGTGCTTGTTGAAGGTCCACTGAGCTATAGCGTTCAGACCTATGTTACTCTCCAACGCAGAGGTTACCCACCACTGTATGCCTCGTTGTTCGGCTTTATCGATCCAATCTTCACAAGCCCTGAAGCCCCCGATGAGGCTGGGCTTGAGGATCAAGTAATCTGGGCGTAGTTCATCGAGTAATTGCTCTCGATCCTCAGGCAGAGAGACACCGATTAACGATTCATCCAACGCAATAGAAATGGGGCTATGTGCACAGAGCTCTGTCAATGTGTCTCTGTATTTTGGGGCAACTGGTTGTTCAATCGAATGAATTCCATAGGGAGCCAAGCGCTCAAGATATTTTAATGCTCGATCCGGAGGGAATCCTCCGTTGGCATCCAAGCGAATACCCACCTGCTTTTCAGAATACGCTGATCTTACTTCACGAATTAGGCTGAGCTCTGATTCAAAATCTAAGGCACCAACCTTGAACTTGACAGCCTGATATCCTTCGTTTATTTTATCCGCAACTTCCTCGCGCATTTGGGCTATGGGTCCCATCCAAACAAGTCCATTGATGTCTATGGCTGTCTTCCCTTCGGTAAACTCACTGGGATACAAACACATCGGATTGTCAGATCGCAGACTCTGCCAAGCCTGTTCCCACCCGAATCGAATACTTGGATACTGGAACAGATGATCGTATACGGCTTCAAAACCCATGTAAGCGTGGGTTTCCACCCACTTGAGTTGGCGCCGATCACCGATCGGGTTTCAAAAGTCACGATATCGTTGTCGATAATCTTAGCGGTGAAATCCGTGAGGTTCACCCAGATATGACGTTCCCCACGCGGGATATTGAGCCAACGCTCCCGCTCCATCGCGACGATGACCGACTGAAGACGGTCCTCAATCGGGCGGTTCAGTTCGACAATCGTTGAACCACCAGCAACACCATCGGGCGTCAAACCATTGTATTCTTGAAACTTTTGCACCGCAGCCTGAAGCGTGGCGTCATAGGTTGCCGTCACCGACCGCTCCATAAAGCCCATAGCGATCAGACGGTTGCGCAGTGCCACAACAGCTGCCCCAGTATCGCCAGGACGAAGGGTGGCCTCTGGAACGGTCTCCCCCCAACCACCGCGCGCAATCTGATGCTCTAACCGCATTTTCGACCGCATCAACCGCGCATATTCAGCGGATTGCGGTGCGAGCGACCGTAGGTATTGCACCGGATCAGCCGTCAAAAACCCATTCAGGATCTCGATCCGATCATGCACTGGCACCTCACGCTTGATCGCGTCCAGAACACCGTTCGGATTGAGGATACCCGTCTGCACGTCCCGCGCATAGGTGAGGAACAGTTCGCTCAACTCGACTTCCATCGCGCCTTGTTCATAAGCCGTTTTAGCCGACTGCAAACGGGCGATCAGGGCATTGGGATCAAATTTCTCAGCTGGCAAACCATGAAGCGGTGCATCCGCAAACGCACCGAGCAGCGCATTACGGCGGGCCTGCGCCAGCTCGTCCGATCCTGTCCAAATGCTAGCGAAATCTCGGGCGCGGTAGAACGCAGCCAGTTCGTCATCCATCGCAACGGACTCTGCCACGGCTTGACGGAACGCGGTGACCTGAGCCTGCACAGGCGCAGTTGCGCCCAAAACAAAGGACATCGCGACCATAGCCGCCATAGATGACAATCGAACCGATCTATTCACGCGTAAAGCCTCAAAACTAGTATTCGCAATTATCGACCAGAGAGACACGTTGGCGTCCCGATAGTCCACTCACAATTGCGATAATCGCCCACGGAGCCACCAAATGTTGCAGGTCCGCACCGCGAAGGCGTCGCATCACGACGCAGCTCAATCGGATTTTGCGCAAATTTTCGCCTATTTGGCCTTTGTTAACGGACGCTAGGGCATTCTTTGGTTGGTTCAGGAATCAGTCTGTGCCATAAAGTTCCTGCATCTGGGGATGAGATGAAAACAAAACCTGCACGCCA
>JALQVG010000083.1 GCA_023260435.1 Flavobacteriaceae bacterium
GCCCAAGCGCGCATACCTGAAGCAATCTGACCTGCTACTTGACGATCAATTTTTTTACCACCCTTTACACTTGCTAATAAACTTTTATAAGCTTCGTCACTTAAATATTCTCTTGCAGTTTTCAAAGTGAAAACATTTTCACCAAATACGCCGGTTATTTTAGCACCCTTGATGTCAGGAGAATTTACTTTTCCATGACTGACATGATTGACAGCATCCGTTCTTAATGACATATAATATAATTTTTGATTTGTTTAGCGTTGCAAATTTACCCTCATTTGTCGAGTCTAAAGGGATTATAAAATGCATTAATGCACAAAAAATCCCCCATTTTCATGGGGGATTACAATTCAAAACACTATTTATGAACCATTTTCATTAAAAATCAATGGCTTACACTTTTGCAGTTTTTACAGTCTTGATAATTCTTGCTGCCACTTTGTAAGGATCTGCTGCAGAGTTTGGACGACGATCTTCTAACCATCCTTTCCATCCTTTTTCTACCGCACCAATAGGGATACGAATAGATGCACCTCTATCAGAAACGCCAAAAGAGAAATCATGAATAGATGCAGTTTCATGCTTACCAGTTAAACGTAAATGATTGTCTGCACCATATACTTCAATATGTTCTTTTACTACTGGACGGAAAGCTTCACAGATTGTTTCATATACTTCTTTTTTGCCACAAGTTCTTAATGTGGTATTAGAGAAGTTAGCATGCATACCAGAACCATTCCAGTCAGTATCACCAAGTGGTTTTGGGTGGTATTCAATATAGTAACCATATTTTTCAGTCAAACGGTCTAATAAATATCTAGCAACCCAGATTTCATCACCTGCTTTTTTAGCTCCTTTAGCAAACAATTGGAATTCCCATTGTCCACAAGCCACTTCTTGGTTAATTCCTTCGAAGTTAATTCCAGCAGCAATACATAAATCAGCATGCTCTTCAACTAATTTTCTTCCGTGAGTGTTTTTTCCACCAACTGAACAGTAGTACATACCTTGTGGTGCAGGGTAACCTCCAACAGGGAATCCTAAAGGCAATAAAGTTTTAGTATCCATGATGAAATATTCTTGCTCAAAACCAAACCAGAAATCATCGTTGTCGTCATCGATGGTTGCTCTAGCATTGGATTCGTGTGGTGTTCCATCTGCATTGTAGACCTCATTCATCACCAACCAACCATTATCACGGGCTGGATCAGGATATACAGCTACAGGTCTTAGGATACAATCAGAAGAACCGCCTTCTGCTTGTTTGGTCGAACTTCCGTCAAAAGACCAGTCTTTTAAGTCTTCTAATTTTCCGCTGAAGTCATCGACAACTTTGGTTTTACTTCTTAAGTTAGCGGTAGGAAAATAACCGTCCAACCAGAGGTATTCTAATTTTGATTTGGCCATGGTAGGGTGTTTTAGGTTTATTGCGGGTCAAAAATATACATTTTAGCTCATCCTGTCTGAAGTTTGTGGGGGTATTTATCAAAAATTACCTCATATTTTTCAACACCCCTCCTTTGATGGGGGGTATTTTGTGAAAAACATATTTTTTTGTGTTTATTTTGTAGAATTAATCATTTAGCTATGTATCAGAACAATCATCCACACAAATCACTTACTTCATCGGCACTTGACGGGGTGAGAAGATCCTCTTATTTCGGCGATCGCGTATTTGGTCAACAGCCGATGTTGCAGTATTTGACCAAGGATGCATTGGAGGCAGTACAGTCCGCGGTGGTTTCTGGATCTAAAATCGATCGCAAAATAGCTGATCAAGTGGCTGAGGGGATGAAAACTTGGGCTATTGAGCGCGGCGCTACTCATTACACCCATTGGTTTCAACCGCTGACTGGGGCCACAGCCGAAAAACACGATGCATTTTTTGATTTGACTTCTAGTGGTCAACCTTTAGAGCGTTTTGGTGGGGGGCAGCTGGTCCAACAAGAACCCGATGCTTCCAGTTTTCCCAGCGGTGGAATACGCAATACCTTTGAAGCTAGGGGTTATACGGCATGGGATCCCAGTTCACCTGCATTTATCTATGAATCCACCCTGTGTATTCCAACCATATTTGTCTCCTATACCGGCGAAGCTTTGGACAACAAAGCTCCTTTGCTCCGCGCATTAAATGCGGTGGATGAGGCAGCTACTGAAGTGGCTCGTTATTTTGACAAGTCAGTAAATAAGGTATACGCTACCTTAGGTTGGGAACAGGAGTATTTTTTAGTCGATAAATCCCTAGCTCAATCCCGAATTGATTTGATGTCTGCGGGCCGAACCTTGATCGGTCAGGCTTCTGCTAAAGGACAACAATTAGACGATCATTATTTTGGCGTGATCCATTCTAGGGTTTTGGCCTTTATGAATGACTTGGAGGTCGAATGCATGCATTTGGGTATTCCGGTAAAAACTAGACACAATGAGGTGGCGCCGAATCAGTTTGAGTTGGCTCCTGTTTTTGAGGAGGCCAATCTGGCCGTGGACCACAACCTATTGTTGATGGATGTCATGGAAAAGATGGCAGACCGCCATCAGTTTAAGGTGTTGTTTCACGAAAAACCATTTGCCGGAATCAATGGCTCGGGTAAACACAACAACTGGTCCCTGTCGACTGATACCGGAGTGAATCTGCTCAGTCCAGGGTCTACACCGATGAAAAACCTCCAGTTTTTGACCTTTTTTATCAATACGATTAAGGCAGTGGATACTTATGAGTCTTTGCTCAGGGCTTCGATTAGTTCACAGAGCAACGACCAAAGATTGGGTGGTCACGAAGCGCCGCCTACCATATTTTCTGTATTTATCGGAGATCAACTCAGCGCTGTATTGGATGAATTAGAAGGCGTTTCTCTAGGCAAATTATCTCCAGAAGAAAAAACCGAGCTTAAGCTCAATGTAGTGGGGAAAATTCCAGAGATTCTTCGGGACAATACGGACAGAAATAGAACCTCGCCTTTTGCATTTACCGGCAATAAGTTTGAGATGAGAGGTGTGGGCGCCAAAGCCAATTGCGCCAAGCCGATGACGGCCCTCAATACCGCTGTAGCCGATCAGTTGCAGTGCTTTAAAAAAGAGGTAGACGATTTAATCGAGAAAAAGAAACTCAAAAAGGACGAAGCTATATTTAATGTCCTTAGGGAGTATATCAAAACTTCCAAGCGAATTCGTTTTGAAGGAGATGGTTATGGTCAAGCGTGGATTGATGAGGCCACTAAAAGGGGATTGAGCAACGCTCGCCATACACCTGAAGCACTCGAAGTGCTTGCCAGTGATCTAGTGATCGATCTTTTTGAGCGCACCAAAGTGTTGAGCAAAACAGAATTGAAAGCGCGACATCAAGTGGAACTGGAAGCCTATGTGCTCCACACCCAAATAGAAGGGCGAATTTTGGATGAGTTGGTATACACCCAGATTATTCCCGGAACGATCGATTATTTAAATGTATTGGGAACTCGGGTGATGCAGGACCAGACTATTTATGGGGTGGATCAGGCTAAATCCCACACGGCGCAAGGCTTGTTGACTGCTATAAACGATCATTTGTTTCAACTCAAGGCTGAAACCGATCAGATGATAGAAGCGCGAAAAAAGGCCAATGTGTTAATCGATCTAGCTGCCAAGGCCCATGCGTATGCTCAAGATATTGCACCCAGATTTGAACGCATTCGCTTGCACGCAGATAAGTTAGAACGCTTTGTGGCAGAGGCGCATTGGCCATTGACCAAATACAGGCAGCTTTTGTTCTTGAAATAGGTTGTTTTTAGGGCATTTGCCTTATTTTTGTGCAAAATTTATTCATGACTCAATCAGCAAGCGACAGGTATCACCAGCGGGGTGTTTCAGCCACGAAAGATGAGGTGCACCAAGCCATTGCGCAAATAGATAAGGGCTTATTTCCCCAGGCTTTTTGCAAAATTGTTCCGGATTATCTCACTGGTGATGAAGATTATTGTTTGGTGATGCATGCGGATGGAGCGGGCACTAAATCCGCTTTGGCCTATATGTACTGGAGAGAAACCGGTGACTTATCGGTATGGAAAGGGATAGCTCAAGATGCCTTGATCATGAATATCGACGACCTGATTTGTGTAGGAGCTACCGACCACATCATGTTGTCCTCCACGATTGGGCGCAATAAAAATTTAATTCCTGGTTCTGTGATTGGCGCATTGATCAACGGAACCCAAGAATTGATCGATGATTTAGCGCGTTATGGGATTACCATACATGCCACTGGCGGGGAAACAGCCGATGTGGGAGACTTAGTGCGTACCATCATTGTTGATTCAACAGTTACCGCTCGCATGAAACGAAGCGAGGTCATCGACAATGCGCATATTCAGGCGGGTGATGTTATTGTGGGACTCGCCTCATTTGGACAGGCTACCTATGAAAGTCACTACAACGGGGGTATGGGTAGTAATGGACTTACCTCGGCCAGGCACGATGTTTTTGGACAAGGTCTCGCTCAAAAATATCCAGAAAGCTTTGATCCACATGTACCGAGTGAACTCGTGTACAGCGGTAAAATGGGTTTGTTGGATCCTGTTGAAGGCAGTCCGCTCAACGCAGGTCAGTTGGTGCTTTCACCCACCAGAACGTATGCGCCGATTGTTAAAAAGGTATTGTCCCAGTTAGATCGCTCATCGATTCACGGTATTGTTCACTGCAGCGGTGGTGCGCAAACCAAGGTGTTGCATTTTGTGAAGGGGGTTCACGTGATCAAGGATCAATTATTTGATGTGCCGCCTTTGTTCCAATTGATTCAGGAACAGTCAAAAACGGATTGGAAGGAAATGTACCAGGTGTTTAACTGTGGCCATCGACTAGAATTTTATGTGCCGGAATACCAAGCACAGGCCATTATTGATATTTCAAAAAGCTTTGGCGTAGACGCCCAAATAATTGGACGCGTGACTGAAGCGCCTCAAGCAAAAGTAAGTATACACAGTCCCTACGGACAATTTGACTACAGCGCATAGGCGCCATATATTATGATATTACAACAATTACAAGCCGTCAAACAGCGGTTTGACGAGTTATCAGACCTCATCATTCAACCCGATATTATTTCGGATCAGAAGCGGTATATCGAGATCAATAAGGAGTACAAGGACATGAAAGCTGTGATGGAAAAGCGCGCTGAGTATCTTCAGTTGCTGGACTATCAAAAAGAAGCTGAGGAAATTTTAGCCGATGGAAGCGATGCTGAAATGGTGGAAATGGCCAAACTTCAATTAGAAGAAGCCAAATCCGGAATTCCTCAACTCGAGCAGGACATTAAATTGCTTTTGGTGCCTAAAGATCCGGAAGATGCTAAGAATGTGGTGGTGGAGATTCGCGCGGGTACGGGCGGGGATGAAGCGAGCATATTTGCTGGTGATCTGTTCCGCATGTACACCAAGTTTTGCGAATCCAAAGGTTGGAAGACCAATGTGATTGACCTCAGTGAGGGCACCAGTGGTGGTTACAAAGAAATTCAGTTTGAAGTCATGGGAGAGGATGTGTACGGCACCCTAAAGTTTGAAGCCGGAGTTCACCGTGTGCAGCGCGTTCCTCAAACAGAGACACAAGGTCGTGTGCACACGTCTGCAGCAACGGTCATGGTTTTGCCCGAGGCAGAGGAGTTTGATGTACACATAGACCCTAAAGATGTGCGTATTGATTTTTTCTGTTCTTCAGGTCCAGGAGGTCAGTCGGTGAATACCACCTATTCAGCAGTTCGTTTAACCCACTTACCTACAGGGTTAGTGGCTCAGTGTCAGGATGAAAAGTCACAACACAAGAACAAAGACAAGGCATTTAGGGTTTTGCGCTCTAGGTTGTACGATATGGAACTCGCCAAACGTCAAGAGGAAGACGCTGCTAAACGCAATTCGCAAGTGAGTAGCGGAGATCGATCTGCTAAAATCCGCACCTACAATTATCCACAGGGTAGGGTGACCGACCACCGCATAAATTTGACTTTGTACGACTTACCCAACATCATGAACGGTGATGTAGGACGCGTTATGGAGGAATTAAAGATGGTAGACAACACAGAACGACTAAAAGCTCAAGCAGATGTCTTCTAACACCCTGCATAACTATCCTGCGGAACAAAAAGCGCTCACGGAGTCAATCCGACGAAAAAAATCGTTTTTGTGTGTGGGCTTAGATGTGGATTTGGACAAAATTCCACCTCATCTACTGAGGGAGGAAGACCCAATTTTTGCTTTTAATAAAGCTATTGTTGACGCCACACATGCCTACGCGGTAGCCTACAAACCCAATACGGCATTTTATGAAGCTTATGGGGCTGCTGGTTGGCAGTCCTTGGAAAAGACGGTGCGTTATATTCAGTCGATAGACCCTACTCTTTTTACTATTGCGGACGCCAAGCGCGGTGATATAGGAACCACGGCTGATCGTTATGCTCAAGCTTTTTTTCACGCTCTAGATTTTGATTCAGTTACTGTAGCCCCTTACATGGGTAGGGATTCTATTGAGCCATTTTTGGCACATCCTGGGAAAACAACTATTTTGTTGGGTCTTACGTCCAATCCAGGATCAGCTGATTTTGAAACCATAAGTGTAGGTAAACACCCCATGTATCAAGAAGTGATGCAAAAGGCATTGACCTACCAGCACAGCGAACGCTTGATGTTTGTTGTGGGCGCTACACAAACTCAGTATTTGGCCTCGATCAGGCAGGTGTTGCCCCATCATTTTTTCTTAGTGCCCGGCGTGGGTGCCCAAGGAGGAAGTTTGTCTGAAGTGTGTCGTTACGGGTTAAATCCAGCGGTAGGATTATTGGTCAATGCTTCCAGAGCAATTATTTATGCAAGTAAAGGGGGTGATTTTGCTGAGGCTGCCCAAGTGGCTGCTCAATCGCTTCAGGCTGAAATGGCGGAGGCACTAGACGTTTATTTTAAGTCTTAGGTCTGTAAAAAAAAAGCAAAGCCAACATCTCTGCTGGCCCTACCTACTCACTCAAAAAAAACTAAACTATCTAGATGGAATGTTCTAGATGTGTCATGAAAAAATCGCGTTATACTTTAACAACGCGCTGTATTTCAATTTATTGTGTGAGTAAGTTATTTATTTTGTAAGCTGACGAACCCAGGTGCGGTACATCCTTCTAAATGTCAAAGTTTCTCGTTTAACGAGTCGCACATAATCGATGTCTGGAGCTTTGTCGTATTCCAGTCCTCTGCAATAAGAAAGCAAGTTCTTAATCAATGATTGAATGTATGCCAAGTGGGATTTTTGATCTGTCTGGGTAGCGTGGATCAGTCTGTTTATCGATTCACTAAGTTGTGCGCAATCAGTTCTTAAATCGATGGCAATGTGCTGTCTGAGGCTTAATGAACGGTATCCTACACCGTAATGCGCTTCCAATACTTCATCGACCAACAGGGCATGACCCATTCTTTGCAGTTCGTCTGCTTTAAGGTAAATTCTTTGGGAGTATTTCTCAGCATTCATTATTTCAAAATTACAAGGGAAACCCCTATATTTACCATGTTATTTAAGGATTAAATGCATATTTGTTTAATTAAATTAGGAAATATCCACTATTTTTTATGATTTCCAAACTTGATGAAAAAGACTGGGTGATTTTAAATCATTTGCAGCGAAATGCCAGGTTGTCGTTAACTGAATTGTCTCGCTCTGCGGGGCTTTCTGCCCCCACAGTGAGCGACCGCATCGCTAAAATGGAACAAGAGGAAGTGCTCACAGGCTATCAAGCATCAGTTTCCTACATAAAAGCAGGTTATCAGCTAAAAGCCATGGTGATGCTTCGCGTATTCATGGGTAAACTACCTCCGTTTCTTGAGGTAGTTAAAAGTTTCCCTGAAGTCTTAAATTGCTACCGCATTACAGGAAATGAAAACATCATCATGGAAGTAGTCTTGGAAGACCAGTTTCACCTGGAAAGATTTATCGATAAAATGATTAAATATGGAGAGACAAGGACCCATATCATTCTCTCTGAGGTAGTATCCAATGCTCCTATACAACCCAAAACCAAGTCGAGATGAAGCGAACATTGATTTTATGGGTGATATGCACCCTGGTTTCGTGTGGAGAAAAAAAATACCACGACGAGAAACTAGCTCCGATAGCACAGGTTTCGGACAGTTTATTGCAGGCTGCGATGAAGTATCAACTCAATTTAGATCGGGAGTTTATGGATGCAGCGCAAACACCTTTAATGGAAAAGGATCGAGTTGACTTTGATGGGTTGGACTATTTTCCCTTAAATCCTGAATTGATCGTGATGGCGACCTTAGTGCGTACACCTCAAACCTTGCCGTTTATGATGCCTACAACCACTGAACGCATGACTGAAGAGCGAATCTACGGCCGATTAATGTTTTCGTTAAATGGGACAGACTTTCAGCTTCCGGTGTATCAGAGCAGTGAATTGATGAATACGGAGCAGTACAGCGATTATTTGTTTTTGCCGTTCACCGACCTCACTAATGGGCAAGAGACCTATATCGGTGGTCGGTATTTGGATTTACGCATACCACAGGGAGATGAAATCATGCTCGATTTTAATAGGGCCTACAACCCGTATTGCGCGTACAACAAAAAGTATTCTTGTCCCATTGTACCTCCGGCCAATCATCTTCCCATTCGCATAACAGCTGGAGTTAAAGCCTTTAAGTCGATCGCCAAAAACAAATAACCCACACCGTAGGCGTGGGTTATTCTGGTTGTGGTTTGATTTGGTTTAGAAGGCGTAGATCGCAGCAAGTACAAAAGAACTCAAGCTCTTATTAGCGGCTAAGCTGTTGTTCAAGAAAACGGGTTGTGAAGCACTGTCTAGTCGAAGTTCTGGTTTGAGGATCAGGTTGCCGATTTGTGAGCTGCCCGTTAAAGTAAGTGCTAGAACCGAGGTGTCTTCAGCTTCACCACCTATGGCGCCAAAGGCACCGCTTTCTGCAAAATATTCTCCCCTAAGTCCCAAAGTAAATGTTTCAGACGTTTTGAACTGTGGATATAAGGCGACACCAGAAAATCCTGTTCCGTCGTTGTCGTAGCTGGCGGCGTTAATACCTAAGTACACAGATTCACTGAGGTCAAAGCCACCGGTGTAATCAATTTCAAATCCTCCGTTGTCTGAAAGCAAGTTGATGTATTGGCCTTTGTACCCCAATTGAGCCCCCCATGCATAGGTGTTGGTCGGGTTGTATTCAGTCAAGTCGGTAGGGTTGAGCACTGCCAACATAGCGCTAAAGTCACCGCCTAGATCAAAGTTGGCTTTTAAACCAGTGTGGCTAAACGGGCCATAAGAAAAGAGGTATGAAGTGCTGTAGTTGACGTTTACCGAGGGTGAAATCACTTCATAGCCCAAGAAGGTGTTGAAGTTACCTAGGGTCAGGGTGACTGCATCGCTCACTTTCCAGTAGGCGTACAATTGGTTGACGATATTTCCTGTGGCGCTGTTCATCGGAGAGTTAAAAATAGCGTCTGTTCCTCTGGGGCCAAAAGCTAGGTCGGCCACAAATCCTACTTTTTCCTCCTCGTAACCCAAAACAATATTGGCCATGCCTAGAGAAAATCCGTTGAGGTTGGCAAATGAACTTCCAGGAGCCTGTGCGTTTTCTCCGCTGTTAGGCGCGTTGAGGTTGTTTCTGAAATAGGTATCGATGGTTCCGCTCAGCGATAGCGCTGGCTTTTCTTCTTGCGCTGAGGCTACAGCTGTTGCTGCGATGCATGCGGTAAAGAATATTTTTTTAGCGATCTTTGAAAAGTGTACTGAAGTCATATTTGTTTGTTTAGCGTGAGCGTTAAATGATAAGTATCTGAGGTACCCCCGCGGAGTGTACTGCCATACACTCCGCATTTTTTTTATGGGCACATCATGATTAGTGTTGGTTCATTCTAAAATCAGAATAAGCATCCATTCCGTGTTCGTGTAGGTCAAGTCCTTCTAATTCCTCTTGTTTAGAAACGCGCAGACCTATGGTTTTCTTCAGGGTAAACAAAATGATCCAAGCGGAAGCGACACAGAAAGCGCCTACAATGCCTACTCCGGTCAGTTGGTAGATGAATTGATCAACTCCAGCTTTTGCTCCAAAAAGTCCTACAGCTAGTGTGCCAAAGATTCCGCAAATCAAGTGAACTGCTACCGCACCTACTGGATCATCCAATCTTAATCGGTCGACTAGAGCAACAGCGAGTACGATGATCGCTCCGGCGATGAGTCCGATGATCACTGCGTCGTTGGGGGACATTTGATCGGCTCCAGCAGTGATTCCGACCAAGCCACCCAAGATACCGTTGAGGAACATGGTCAAATCGTAGTTTTTGTAGCGTAGGGCAGAGAGGATAAAGGCGCCAAATCCACCTGCTGCCGCAGCCAATGATGTGGTGACCAATACGAGTGAGGTAGCTCCTGGGTCTGCAGAAAGTACTGAACCTCCGTTAAAGCCAAACCACCCTAACCAAAGAATCAATACACCGGCAGTAGCCAAGGGAATATTGTGTCCGGGAATCGCATTGATTTTTCCATCTGCACCAAATTTTCCGATGCGTGGGCCCAGTAAAAAGATAGCGATTAGCGCTGCCCACCCACCTACAGAGTGTACTAGGGTAGATCCTGCAAAGTCGTAGAAGCCGCCGTTTTCTCCACCCAATGTGGTCAAGAAACCGCCGCCCCATTGCCATGAACCTACAATAGGATATACAATACCCACATAGATGATGGTAAAGATCATAAAGGCACCTAGTTTGACGCGTTCAGCAACAGCTCCAGATACAATGGTTGCAGCTGTGGCTGCAAACATTCCTTGGAACAAGAAGTCTGTCCAGTAGGTGTAGCCACCCGAGGCATAATCCGGGGTAAGTCCGTTTTCTGGAAGCGGTAAGCCAAATCCAGCAAATCCAAGGTAACCGTTAAAGTCACCAGGGTACATCAAGTTGAATCCAGCTACGTAATAGAGCAGTAGACC
>JALQVG010000027.1 GCA_023260435.1 Flavobacteriaceae bacterium
TAGGAACAACCAACGCAAACATCCCTATAGCTAAAGGAAGTCCAGCCATTACCGTAGTTATTGGAGGTAAAGCGTCCAATGCGCATTCTCTAGATGAGTGGTGGATTAATGAAAATGGCCACCAGATGATTCAATTGGTTCTTTTGATTGCTCTGTCCCAAGCAGGTGGTATTTAATCGACTAGTTTTTTGATCCAGAACCCCGCACAAACACGCCTGGGAATTGATCTGTGTGTGTTCCTGATTGAAGAACTTGAACACCATTGACCCACACATCGTCTATCCCTTCTGCATACTGAAGCGGGTTGTCAAATGTAGCTTTGTCTTTCAATTCAGCAGGGTCAAAAAGCACTAAATCAGCCCAATAGCCCTCTTTGATAAAGCCCCTGTCTTTTAAACCTAGGTTGGTTGCGGGTAGTCCGGTCAATCGATGTATGGCTGAGGCCATGGTGATTAATTGTTCGTTTAGGGTGAATTCGGAGAGAACTCGAATAAAGCTGCCAAATGCCCGAGGGTGGGTCCTAAAGTCATCCTCCCAATCGGAGTAGGTCCCTGCATCGGAACAGAATGAAACCCAAGGAATTTGCATTTTCTTTCTCAAGTTTTCTGGAGACATACTGAAGTAGATGCATTGTATTCTGCTGTCGTCTTCAAGCATTAGATCAATAATGGCTTCAGGAGCCGATTGATTTCTCATCACAGCCGCTTCAGCAATTGTTTTGCCTCTGTAAATCTGAGCCATTGAGTCTTTTTTGAATCCCACCATCAAGATGTCCTGAGCCGGCTGTTGTGCTAATTCATCAGTTAAGTCAGCCAACAATCTTTTTCTAGCCACGGGATCTTTCATTCGATTCATCCACTGTTCATGCCCGCCTTCCTGTACCCAGGTAGGAACCACCCCTGTAAGTCCTGTTGAAGAGGCGTTATAAGTGTATATGTCTGCTGTGATATTAAGTCCTGCAGCTCGAGCAGAATCAACTTTTGCTATCACCTGGTCCAATTTGTGGAAGTTCCCCGGTCTGGAAGCTTTTAGGTGGTATATCTCTGCAGGAACTTCAGCGGCTTTTGCGATATGGAGTAGTTCATTGACGGATTCTAACAAATACTGATCCTCGTTTCTTATGTGGGAAATATATCTTCCGCCCAAGGGTGCAGCAGCCTGACACAGGGCAACTAATTCCTGTGTTGGGGCGTAATCAGCTGGCGCATAAATAAGCGAGGAGCCAATACCAAGCGCTCCCTCTTCCATGGACTGAACAACGATTCGCTTCATCTCTTCAAGTTCTTGTTCAGAGGCGGGTCTGTTTTCATATCCAACGGTCTGTATCCGAACACTAGTTGCGCCTAAATAGGAGGCAATATTTGTGGAGATTCCATTTTTCTCCAACTTGCTCATGGCTTGTCCAAAAGTTTGGTAATTGGTGCTGTCTTTTTTTCCTGATGGACCAGGAGATGTTCCTTCTCCAAACACCTCCAAGGTTACCCCTTGTTTCAGATCACTCAATGAACGGCCATCTTCTAAAAGCGTGTCATATCCCCAGGACAGCATATTGATAAACCCAGGCGCTAGAATTTTCCTATTGGCATCCACTGTATTAGCTGCTGACATGGGTTTTTCTATGCCTACGTACACAATTTTACCGTCTTTTACGCCCACTTGACCCAGATAAGAGGGACTGCCTGAACCATCATAAATTTCTGCGTTAGTAATCAGTAGGTCCACATCATATGAAGTAGTGCATCCAATGAACAGCAAAAAACAAAAGGAGAAAATACACCGAATATATGTTTTCATAAATTATTTTTTTGGGGTTAGGATTAGGTGATCAATCGTGTGCTCTTTTATTTCTTTGTTTGAGTAGTAAGCGGGGAAATATTGATCTGTGGCCCAGGATTGGAAAAGATTTTTATAAAAAGGACTATCGGGGTTACCCGACTGCCCCGGGGTGTTGGTCATTTTGGTCAAGTCCCAATCTGATAGATCGGTAACCATCCGGAAACTTGCACCTGATGTTTGGTTGTCCAAAGCACCATTGGCCGCAGGAACATAAGGGTATCCTCCCCGAGGTAAGGGCCCCATATCAATCATTTTCCTGGTTCTTTCATCTACCCACTCAGATAAAGGATGTTTGAGTGTGACGTGTTTGAAATCACTTTGCCCATAGACCCAACGATCCATTTCAGGTCCAAATTTTTGAGTAAGTTGTTCCACAGCCTCCGTCCACGTATCCGCCAGAAATAAGTCCCTATTAATCTGGGCATTCTCTGAAAACACCAATTCAGGGTGGGTGATCCACTCGATGATTTTTGTCAATTGAGGTTGAATCAGGGGTTGTAGTGACTCAGGCACCCAAAGAGCGCGAGCTTTTTTCGCCAAAATTCGTTCCCATGTCACGTACATGGCTGCTTCCACACTACTGGCCTCTAATCGATAATCCCAATTCCGCATCCACTCAATCCCTTTTTGGGCCTGGCTATTATCTACCTGAATACTTAATAACAAAGGTGTGAGTATACGCGCTGGAATGGATGTTACGTCGGTTTGAAGTTCTATGGACCCTTCTATGGTCGCCCTCGTTTCACCGGCCAATACTTCGTTGACTCGATCCCCACGGTAGTTGTCAGACCAGGTGTAGGATAGTGCATCAGGATGGCTGTAGGTCTCAGGAGTTACGTGCTGATTGGCGGTTGCCCAAAATCCTTTCGGGGGATTGGTTAAGTGTGGCTTGACGATAATCGGCCAATATCCATTCCACTCATAACGTCCATCTCCAGGAACAGGCACCATTCCGCTAAAATTTGGACGCACAGGAGAAATGCCCACTGCTTGCCAGCCAATAGTGCCTGATGTATCTGCCCAAATCATGTTTTCTCCAGGAATAAAGCTATACTCACAGGCTTCTTGGAAAGAATTCCAATCAGTGGCTTGATTGATGCGCAATGACGCTAGATAGGGAGCAGCTCCAGGTTCCAGCCAAGCTGACCGCAGCGCAGCAGCTTTATTCTTTTGGGGATCCATAAATAGCACAGGGCCATGACGGGTGTAGTTTAAGGTAATTAGGGTGTCTTTTTCTCCACGTACTTTGATTAATTCTTGTTGAGAAGTCATGTCTTCCCAATTCCCTTGGTACTTATATTGGTGTTGATTTTCTGGATTGAGGTCATATACGTAAATGTCCTCCGCATCCGTTTGAAAGATGGTCAGTCCCCACGCACCGTATTCATTATGGCCGATAGAAACACCCGGGATCACCGGTTCTCCACCACCGATAACATTCCATCCAGGCGCTTTTAGATGAACAATATATCTAAGGGATGGAAGGGCTATACGTCTGTGCGGATCATTGGCCAATATCGGTGCCCCACTCAATGTTTTTTCTCCGCTGATCACCCAATTATTGCTTCCCTCAGGCATTTCTTCCTTACCCAACAAATCGCCAAAGGGAATGTCTTCCGAAACCGCCTCATATAATTCCAGTAGATTGTTGGACAGCCATTGTGGATCTATAGACTCATCTAAAGTCAGGTCGGGATCACCGGGATGAAACCACATTAACTCTTTGATCTTTTCCGGTTTTGCCTGTGCCAGCGCACGACCTATGGCTAGTTCTTGAGAAGCATTGGAGCGAATGCCGTTGTGCCTGGATACAACTATTTCTGGTGACCACCTTCCCGGTTTAATCCCCAACAAGTTAAATTCAAAGGGCAATAATTCGGGGTTTTTCTCTGTTTGTTCGATATATGCATTGACACCAGCTACGTAGGACTCAATAATTGATTTTCCCCTTGGATGGTAGTGATTTAACTCCGTGTCCATATCTTTTTGGTACCGCAAAAGTCGGGCGCCAATATCGCTTTTTAATGCAGCGGGCCCAACCAATTCAGCTGAGGTGCCAGTTGCTTTTCTGCGCCATAATTCAAACTGGAATAATCGATCCTTGGCCGCTAAGTATCCCTGGGCAAAAAATAAGTCGTGTTCATTTTTGGCTTCAATGTGGTTGATCCCCCACTGATCCCTGCGCACGGTAACTTCTTCTTCTATTTCCGCTATTTGGAAGCGTTTTACTGAGCTACATTGGATAAACAGACCTGCAATAACTAGTGAAAATCCTATTTTAAATTGTGACATTTTCCTTGAAATAAAAATTCACTTTAAAATACACATTTTTTACGAAATCTATGTAAAATGCTTAATTATCAATCCATTAGGTGTTATTTCGCCACATTTTAATTACTTGCTCAGCCCTGATTAAATCCAGGCACCTAGGGTAATCAATCCGATGATAAGGATGAGTAAAAGGGAGATTTTTCTAAAGTAAGTCTGGGGGATATACGCCAGAACTTTCTTGCCCATCCAAGAACCTACCAGGCCAATCACGATCAGAAAAGGCACATAGATGAGGTCGTGTTGGTGAATATACCCGTTGTTCCAATAAACCAGGGTTCTAAACGCATCAATAAGCAGATCGATTAGGGCTGAGGTGGCGATAAACACGCTTTTTTCCAAATTGAAGGCGGCCATAGTTAAGCCCCTAATGGCTCCTCCTGTGCCGAGTAGCCCAGCAGAAAATCCGGACATTGATCCCCCGAGAAGTGCATTTTTCGCATTGGCCTGGAAGACCAATTGTTTTTTAAGTAAAAAAAGCAAACTAAACCCCACGAGGAAAATTCCCAGAATTCCTTGGAGTAGGTCAGCGTCGAGGTATTGGGTAGCCCATCCACCGATGACCACAAAAATTACCGCTGGGATACCCAGTTGAAGAATGATTTTTTTGTCGATTCCTTTCTTGAATAAAAAGAGCTTACTCAAGTTGCTGGACAGATGAAACAGCGCGGTCAGCCCTAAAACAGAGTGGAAATCAAAGTAGAAATTTCCCAGAGGCACAAAAAAGACAGAAGAACCAAAACCACCGATGGTGCCTACAATTTCGGCCAACAAGGCTAGTATAAGAAAAATTAGGTTTATTTGGTCCATAGTCGAAGCCCACGTTGAACAAGACAACCGATATATTGGGGTGTCGAGTTATTATTTTGTATATTTTAATATAGCCAAAATGGCAAATATTTTGGACTGAAAATAAAAATGTCGCCGAACGCGGATTTTTTATCCACGGTGAATCCGAGTGGAAAAGTTTTTAGTCAAGCTTTTAGGGTTCCTATCGATGGTTATTTGTGAAATAACATTTAAATAAATCCTCAATCAATTTTTATAATTAGTTTTGGGCGATTATTTGAATAGATGTATCGCTTTTACCTTTTTCTGCTTTTTTGCTTTAACCTGCTTGCACAACAAGCCAGTGTTACTATGGCATCGGGTGTTGAAGCACTTGGGCAAAGTGAACATCAGATCATTCCGTTCTCTTCCTCCTCAGAAAAATGGACCTTTTATTTTGAGGCGCTAGAGCAGGTAGAATTCGAAGAGACCAATCATCCCGAAAATCATCCAACGGGTGATTTTTTCACACGTTTCACCTTTCTTTCCCCTTTAAGATCGGACTTCGCTCGTATTCAAACGGATAAATTTGAATCGACTCATTTAAGCAAGTACCCCATTTATATCCTTTACGATCATTTGTTGATTTGATGTTGACAGATCCTCAGAGCCCAGCATTTATCGCTGTTCCCCTCTGTTTGGCGTCGCTTTATGCGAAAATTATTTAGTCACCATCAAAAAAATCAATATGAAAAAACAGATTATTTATGGGATAATCTTCGGTTCCTTGTTATTCCAAAGCTGTAAAAAAGAACACGAAAAAGAACACGAAACCAACAGTTTTACGGTAGTACAACCCGCGGTAAAAGACACCATACTCTACAAAGAGTACGTGGCACAAATCAAGGCGCACAAACACATTGAACTGCGCGCGATTGAAAAGGGTTACCTTGAAAAAATCTCAGTAGAAGAGGGCTCTTTGGTGCAAAAAGGAGCCATCATGTTTACTACCCTGCCTTCCATTTATCAGGCGGAATTAAATCGCTCAAAATCAGAGGCTAAAGTAGCAGAGATTGAGTACTTAAACGCTAAAAACCTATTCAAAGAAAACATCATTTCACAAAATGAGCTATCTCTTTTTGAAGCAGAATACACAAAAGCCCAAGCGGAGGTATCTCTATCTCAAACCCATTTAAATTTCACAACCGTCCGAGCGCCGTTTACAGGCATCATGGATCGGCTTTTGGTCAGGGAAGGTAGTTTGTTGGATGAAGGGGAGGTACTTACGTCCTTATCCGACAACAGCCTCATGTGGGTTTATTTTAACGTGCCAGAGGCTGAATACTTAAATTATATCAGTCACACCAATGCGCAAGAAAAACAAGTTCAGATTCAGTTGCCGAACGGGGCCATTTTCGAGGAGCTTGGGTCTGTAGAGACTATTCTGGGCGAGTTCGATAATACAACGGGAACTATTGGGTTTAGAGCGGACTTTAAAAATCCCAAAGGGATCCTCAGACATGGGGAAACAGGAACGGTGAAAATTGCGGTTCCCTACATCCAGGCCCTGTTGATACCTCAGAAGGCTACGTTCCAAATTTTGGACAAAACCTATGTGTTTGTCGTGGATAAGTCAGGTCAAGTAGCTCAAAGAGAAATTACTACTTCGGGAGAATTACCTGACTTATTTATTGTGGATAAAGGGCTCTCAGCCTCAGAAACAATACTGGTGGAAGGAATTAGAATGGTCCGAAATAAAGACATCATTCATCCCAAAAAGATTTCTTTTGAAGAACTAGTTAAGGGACTAGATCTGTTCTCAGAATAATCGTAAACTCCATTAGCTATGTTTAAAAAATTCATACACAGGCCTGTACTGGCCATTGTGATCTCACTCACATTGGTGTTCACGGGATTATTGGCCTACAGACAATTGCCCATTTCTCAATTTCCAGAAATTGCTCCAACTACAGTAAATATATTTATCGCTTATCCCGGATCCAGCGCGGATGTATTGATTAAGAGTACCATTATTCCCCTAGAGACAGCGATCAACGGAGTTCAGGGGATGCGCTATGTGGTTTCTGACGCGACCAGTGCGGGGGAAGGAACTATTCGCGTGATTTTCGAACCGGGAACCGACCCTAATCAAGCGGTAGTTCGCGTGAAAACTAGGGTGGACCAGGTGATGCCGCTATTGCCTGATTTGGTTCAGAGGGAGGGGGTTATCATCACCCCAGTTCAGCCCAGTATGTTGATGTACGTAAACTTGTACGGGGATGACAAAAACTTTGATGAAAAATTCCTGTACAACTACGCCTACACGCGAATCATCCCAGAAATTCAACGCATCGACGGTATTGCCAGCGCTCAGATTTTGGGAAGTAGAAAATATGCGATGCGCGTATGGTTAAAACCAGATCGTATGCGGGCTTACAACGTTTCTGCTGAAGAGGTATTGGCTGCGATGGAGGAACAAAGTATTCTGGGTAGACCTGGACGTATCGGTCGAGCAGACGGAGGCAAATCACAGTCCTTGGAATATGTATTAACCTACAAAGGACGATTTAACGAAGCAGATCAATACAAAGAGATCATCATCAGGGCCCATGAAGATGGGGCTATTTTAAAGCTGGGCGATATCGCAGATGTAGAATTAGGGAGTGAATTCTTTGATATCTACTCCAATCTGGATGGAGATCCATCCGCCTCTATTGTGCTCAAACAAACGTTGGGCAGTAACGCATCGGACGTCATTGATTTGATTAAAGAAAAACTTAAGGAGCTTGAAGGTGACTTTCCTCCAGGAGTTTCCTATAAAATCAACTACGACGTTTCAAGCTTTTTGAATGCGTCCATTGAACAAGTGATGCACACCTTTAGAGACGCCTTGATTTTGGTGGCTCTTGTAGTGTTTTTATTTCTAGGAAACTGGAGGTATACCTTGATTACGATTCTAGCGGTGCCTGTTTCTCTTATCGGCAGCTTTTTTGTGATGCAACTTTTTGGGTTGTCTATCAATTTGATCACGCTTTTTGCCTTGGTATTGGCGATCGGTATTGTGGTGGATAATGCGATTGTAGTCGTCGAGGCGGTTCATGCCAAAATGGAAGAGTCCCACCTGAAACCCTATGCAGCTGTTCAAGAGGTATTGGGAGAAATCAGCGGGGCCATTATTGCGATTACTTTAGTGATGGTGTCCGTATTCATCCCGATTTCATTTATGTCTGGACCTATTGGGGTGTTCTATCGCCAATTCTCTATCACCATGGCTGGATCCATTGTTATTTCGGCGATTGTCGCATTGACCTTGACTCCTGTGCTCTGTGCCATATTATTGAAGCCGCACGATCCAAACCTAAAAAAATCAGTATTTAATCAATTTATTTTGTGGTTTAACGGAAGGTTTGATCTGTTGACCAACAAGTACGCTCAGCTACTGACCAAAATTGTAAATAAGCGTATGGTCACATTTGGGGTACTCGCTTTCTTTGGATTTGGTGTTTATTTCTTCAACCAAATTTTGCCCTCAGGATTTATTCCCAACGAAGATCAAGGTACCATTTACGCCATTGTACAAACTCCTCCGGGTTCAACCTTGGAGCGAACCAATGACGTAGCTAGAAAACTTCAAAAAATTGCCGAAGAGGTGGAAGGTATTGAGTCTGTTTCATCTTTGGCGGGATATGAAATCATGACTGAAGGTCGGGGATCCAACGCGGGAACTTGTTTGATCAATTTAAAACCCTGGGATCAGCGCGAGCACAGCGTCACTGAAATCATGGAGGAATTGGAAGAGAAAACCCGAAACCTGGGTGCAGTGATTGAATATTTTGAACCACCAGCGGTTCCTGGCTTTGGTGCCTCTGGAGGATTTTCCTTCCGTCTTTTGGATAAAACGAGCGGCGTTGATTATCAGGAGTTTGAGAAAATCAACAACAAATTTATGGACGCGCTTAAAGAACGTCCAGAATTGACTGGTTTGTTTACCTTCTTTGCGGCCAATTACCCTCAGGTAGAAATTGAAATCGATAACCAAGCCGCCATGCAAAAAGGAGTTTCCATCGGTAAAGCAATGGAAAATCTCAATATTTTGATCGGAAGCACCTATGAGCAAGGGTTTATCAAATTCGGGCGTTTCTTTAAAGTCTATACCCAAGCAGCTCCTGAATACAGGGCGCTACCTAGAGACTTAGAGAATTTATTTGTCAAAAACGAAGAAGGCGAAATGGTTCCGTATTCGTCGTTCACCACGCTTACCAACAAACTGGGTCCGAATGAAATCACCCGATATAACTTGTATAATTCAGCTGCTATCGCTGGCCTTCCTGCAAAAGGATACACCACTGGAGATGCCATTGCCGCCATCAAAGAAGTAGCCGCCACGCAACTCCCCAACAGTTTTGATATAGCTTGGGAAGGACTTTCCTTTGATGAAGCGCAAAGAGGGAATGAATCATTGATCATTTTTGCGGTGGTACTGATCTTCGTTTACCTGGTTTTGGCCGCTCAGTACGAAAGCTTTGTATTGCCATTTGTCATCTTGCTTTCCCTGCCACTCGGTGTTTTTGGTTCCTTTTTCTTGCTTAAAATCATGGGGCTTTCCAACGATGTATACGCCCAAATTGGGTTGATCATGTTGGTGGGACTTCTCGGGAAGAACGCGGTACTTATCGTTGAGTTTGCCGTTCAAAAACAGCGGCAGGGGGCTACCATTTTAGAGGCAGCTATCGAAGGAGCTAAAGTTAGATTTAGACCGATTTTGATGACTTCTTTAGCCTTTATAGCTGGGTTAGTTCCTTTGGTGCTCGCTACTGGCGCGGGAGCTATTGGGAACAAAACCATCGGTGGGTCTGCTCTAGGAGGAATGGTATCCGGAACCCTGCTCGGGGTAATTCTCATACCAGGTTTGTACTATTTCTTTGCCCATTTAATCAAAGGAAAGTCATACATCCGCGAGGAATACGACGAGCCTATTTCAGAGGCATTCATTCGTCATGATGAAGAGACCAACATGCTGCGCAAGCAGATAAAAAAATTATCTAAACTAGTTAATCGAAATAAAAAAGATGAAAACCAAGATTAAGTTATTCAATAGACACCTCATCGCTTGGGTTTCTCTAGTTGGATTAGGACTCTCCGGTTGTTCCAGTCTTCGTCCGATAGACCATAAAATCGCGGAATTACCCAAAGAGTTTAGCCATAGAGAACCTGCGACAACGAGTTATGAGGTGGTTGGACGGGGATCATTTTTTAATGATCCCTACCTAAAATCGCTGATTGACCAGGCACTTGCCCATAACCAAGAACTTAAAATTATGGAGCAGCGCCTCGCTCAATCCAAGGCTGAGGTCAAGGCTAGAAAGGGTGAGTATTTGCCTTCAATTGGCTTGATCGCTTCTGGCGATTCTGAAAAGGTGGGCGAATATACCCGTAATGGTGCCGTGGAGCAACAACTTTCCCTTCACGATGAGGAATTTCCGGAGCCATTGAAAAACATGCGTGTCGGATTAAGCGCTAGTTGGGAGTTGGACGTTTGGAAGAAGCTGAGAAACAAGAAGAAATCAGCCTATCACGAGTATTTGGCCACCGGAGAGGCGCAGCGATTTATGTCTTCTCAGCTAATATCAGAGATAGCTTCCTCCTACTACGATCTAATTACCTTGGATCTGATCGCCAATAACCTGCAGCAGTACAACCAACTTCAGTCCAATGCGATTAAAACGGTTAAATCCCTCAAGCAGGCGGGTAAAAGCAATGAGCTGGCGGTAAAAAGATTTGAAGCTGAATATGACCGCAACCAAAGCAAATTGATTCAAGTTAAGCAAGAGGTGATCGATCTGGAAAATGAAATCCGTTTTTTAATCGGAAGTCCCACCACAGAAATTAAACGTTCTCAGGGCTTTACGCATGTACCTTCTTTGATACCTACCCAAACGGTGGCAACTCAGCTATTGCTAAACAGGCCAGATGTCAAACAAGCAGAACAAGAGCTTTTGGCGGCCAAATTGGATGTAAAAGCGGCTCGCGCAGCCTTTTTTCCATCTATTGAACTAGGCGCGAGTTATGGGAGAGAAGCGTTTAAACAACAATTGCTCGCACATACACCAGAGTCTATGTTTTTTAAATTAGCTGCAGATTTGTTTTCTCCTGTGGTGAACCTCAATGAGATTAAAGCCAATATGAGGATCGCAAACGCAAAACAGGAACAAGCCTTTTTAGAATACGAGCGTGTTTCGCTTCAATCCTATTTGGAAGTTTCCTCGCAATTATGGAGGTTGGAAAACCTTCAAGAGCAATTGCGTCTTCAAGAAGATCAAGCAGCCGCACTGAAAGAAGCCAATAGAATTTCTGGTGTTTTATTTACTTCAGCTCGGGCTGATTATTTAGAAGTATTGCTCACCCAAAGGGAATCTTTGGAAGCGCAAAACCAGTGGTTGGAATCACAAAAGGATTTAATTGACGCCAACATCAATCTCTACAAA
>JALQVG010000062.1 GCA_023260435.1 Flavobacteriaceae bacterium
CTTGAAGACAGGGGAGATCTAAGCACTTATTACGCCTACGAAGTGAGGAATGCCGAAGGTTATGAATTGATTGTTCCTAAACGTTACCCAAAAAAGATTAAAACGATTGAGGATAGAAATAAACTCTTACGTCAAGGGTATGCCTTTGTATCGGTACGTAGGTGGTGTAAGTGCCAACACTTTACCGGTTCCTATGATGAATATTATCAACGGAGGTTCACACTCTGACGCACCTATTGCGTTTCAAGAATTTATGGTGATGCCTGTTAAGGCCAAAAGTTTTACCCACGCTATGCAGATGGGAACGGAGATTTTTCATCACTTAAAGAAAGTGTTACACGATAGAGGTTTAAGTACCGCTGTGGGTGATGAGGGTGGATTTGCCCCAACCCTCAAAGGAACTGAGGACGCTATTGAAACCATTGCATTGGCTGTGGGTAATGCTGGCTATTCTTTCGGAGATGAAGTGATGATCGCCCTGGATTGTGCCGCTGCGGAATTCTATGTTGATGGCAAATACGATTACACTAAGTTTGAAGGTGCTCAAGGTGCTGTGCGCACCTCAGAAGAGCAGGCGCAATACTTAGCTGATTTAGCCGCTAAGTATCCGATTATCTCTATCGAGGATGGTATGGATGAAAATGACTGGGCTGGCTGGAAGTCTTTGACCGAAAAAATTGGAGATAAGGTTCAATTGGTAGGAGATGACTTGTTTGTGACCAACGTAACCCGTTTATCACGTGGTATTGAACAAGGTATTGCCAATTCAATTTTGATTAAAGTCAATCAAATCGGCTCGCTAACGGAAACTATTGCAGCAGTAAATATGGCCAAAAATGCCGGGTATACTTCAGTAATGTCTCACCGATCCGGAGAAACTGAGGACAATACTATTGCCGATTTGGCAGTAGCATTAAATACGGGTCAAATCAAAACTGGTTCTGCATCGCGTTCTGATCGTATGGCCAAATACAACCAGCTTTTGCGCATCGAGGAGGAATTGGGATCTACCGCTTATTTCCCTCAGAAAAACGCATTTAAAATCAAGTAAATACCAGTCTATTTACAGTAAAAAACGCGGGTCAATACCCGCGTTTTTTTGTTTTTCGGTAATATGAAATCACTGCTTTTCATTTGTTAAATATTTCATACTTGCCTTTGCAATTCCTCCCCTTTTCTCGTATTTTTACCATTCTTGAAGTTACATTAAATCAAGTTTATGTCTGGAAAAGCAATATTGGAGTACGAAGGTAATCGCTATGAATTACCTGTTGTTCAAGGGAGTGAAAATGAACTGGCGATCGATATAAAAAATCTGCGCAGTCAATCGGGAATGATCACCCTTGATCCAGGCTACAAAAACACAGGGTCTTGTGAAAGCGCTATTACCTTTCTAGATGGAGAACAAGGTATTTTAAGATACCGAGGTTATGCCATTGAGGATTTAGCTGAAAAAGCTAGTTTTCTTGAAGTAGTGTATTTGCTTATATGGGGGGAACTTCCCACCAAAAGTCAGTTAGACAAGTTTCATAAAGACATCGTACAAGAATCAATTGTCGATGAAGACATGAAGAAAATCCTGGATGGTTTTCCCAAGTCTGCCCATCCAATGGGTGTTCTATCCTCATTGACCAGTGCTTTGATCGCGTTCAATCCTCGTTTTGTCAATGTTAGTTCTGATGAGGAGATGTACGAAGCGATTGTGCGCATTGTGGCTAAATTCCCTGTACTGGTTGCATGGACCTTGCGCAAACGCAAGGGCCTTCCTTTGGATTATGGAGATGACACTTTGGGCTACGTGGAAAACATCCACAAAATGATGTTTAAAAAACCCAGTGGAGAATACAAGAAAAATGACATTATTATTGATGCATTAGACAAATTACTAATCCTACATGCAGACCATGAGCAAAATTGCTCCACATCAACAGTTCGTATTGTAGGTTCCTCCCATGCAGGCTTATTTGCCTCTCTGTCGGCGGGAATATCCGCTTTGTGGGGTCCTTTACACGGTGGAGCTAACCAAGCAGTCCTTGAAATGCTTGAGGCGATTCAAGCAGATGGCGGGGATACCAAAAAATACATGGCTAAAGCCAAAGATAAAAATGATCCTTTCCGTTTAATGGGCTTTGGACACAGAGTGTATAAAAACTTTGACCCCCGTGCCAAGATTATTAAAAAAGCAGCCGACGACGTTTTAGCCGACCTAGGAATTGATGATCCTATCCTGGCTATTGCCAAAGGGTTGGAGCAAGAAGCCTTACAGGATGAATACTTCGTGTCTAGGAATTTATACCCCAATGTTGATTTTTATTCAGGTATTATTTACCGGGCGTTGGGTATTCCAACGGAGATGTTTACGGTCATGTTTGCGTTAGGAAGACTTCCCGGTTGGATTGCCCAATGGAGAGAGATGAGACTAAACCAGGAGCCTATTGGTAGGCCAAGGCAAGTATACGTAGGTGAGACACTTAGGTCATTTACCCCTATTGAAAATCGTTAACCCATAAACCCTGAATATTCAGGGTTTTTTATTATGTATCTCACACTCCACATACACAACGAGACCGATCAGTTAAAGTCTGTGATCTTGGGTATTGCTCAAGACCAAGGTCCTCCACCTACATTGGATAATGCGTATGACCCCAACTCGCTGATGCATCTAAAGGCGGGAAGTTACCCATCGGAAGCTGAGATGATTGCTGAGATGGAAGGGCTTGCAGAAGTATTTACAAGGCATGGCGTCGAGGTGTTTCGCCCTGAAGTAATTCCAGGATGTAATCAGATTTTTGCTAGAGATATCGCTTTTGTGGTGGAGGACAAATGGGTTCTTTCCAATATATTGCCAGACAGGGCTGCAGAAACTGATGCCATTCAATACTTGATCA
>JALQVG010000119.1 GCA_023260435.1 Flavobacteriaceae bacterium
ATCTTTTAACTGTAATTGATGGTTGGTCAGTGTCTTATTTAGCTGGAATGTGGAAAGGCGTTGAAGAGGATAGTGTTGAAATCTCTATTGTCTGTAACGTTGATAAGTCAAAAGAGGTAGTGCAGATAATATTACAGGCAGCTAGTGAACTTGGCGAAGAGACCATTATGATTGGCAACAACTTCATCCAAGTTCAATAAGCTTTTTTAGTTTTTAAAGTTAACTAAGAAACTAATGTACTGCTTACGGTAAGTCGTCTTCAGTTAATTCAAATACTGGCTTTAAGTCTTTGAGAGGTGATTTTCTTACACTTGCATTTTTTACAATGTGTCCGTGTTTGAACTCTTCAATCTGTCTCTTTGTAGACATGCCGTATGCATACATTTCTATCAAACTGTTCATTCAGCCCTTTCTTCAAAGATAAACAGTAACACAGGTGTAGTTATATATGTAATTTTTAGGTAAATGCTAAGTAAGAAATTATTTTTTGAACAACGGGGCTAAATCTGGGAAATCAATTTTTCCTACGTAGATTTTTCGCTTGCGGTACACTACATATTTTTGCAGGTAGAAAGCAACTGCCTCTGATTGGCAAAAATAGCGCATGGTGTCAGGCACCTTAAAGCGCATTTCCTCTGCCATGCGGAAGTAATGATCAATAGAGTTTCTGCTGGTAAAAATCACAGCCGTATAATGGCTCAAGTCGATTTTTTGTTGGCGTACTTCTTTAGCGTCTACCCCTTCCACATGGATGAACGGCCTAAAATCGATTTTGATTTTTTCGGCATCCACAATCTTTTGGTAGGGAGAGTTTTCCGCTTTGGGTTCAGGCTGAGATACCAGAATGGTTTTTACTTTCATAGAAGCCCTTTGTTTAGATAACGCCACAGTATGATCCAAGGCGCTATTTCGAAGGCACAAATGTACAAAATAAAGTAGAAAATGCGCCTCTGGAGATATTTTTGATGCACCTTGACCAGTGTAAACCAACCAACGCCCAAAATCAATGCATAAATCACGACAAATGCCCAGGTAATCAAGGAGTTAGGCCAGGAAAAATAAGATCCCATAGCCGCCCCTAGAAACAGGGCCAATCCGCCAAAATTTTGATAACTCAACTTTCCATGAACTAACTGAGCTACAGTTTTATTGGAAAAAAGTTCTGCAGTGATTTTTTGCGCCCCAATCTTAACAGATAAACCCACGCCAACTGCTGCAAATAACCACCAAAGTTCAGGGGCTTGACGACCCAATCCTAAATGGGTCCAGTGCACCCAAAGAAAGGCTGTGCTGTGTGCCCAAAAGGCCAAATTCATGATCCAGAAAAAGGGTTGTCGCCAGAGTTTACCTCGGTTAAAAACCATCAAGTATTTGTTGTTCATCGCCAGTGCGGTAAACAGCACCCATCTGTTTGGGTCTCTATATCTAGCGGCAACACTGAGCCCAAGGCCGACTAGGAGCAGCCAAAACAATCCGTCAGGAACCGATGTGGTACGTATTAAGGGTTCCATGTAGCTCTTTTTTGAGGGTCGCCTTGAAGTCCAGCAGGAAGATGGAAACTGCCGACACCAAGCCGTATACCAGAAATTTCTCGGGATAATAGTTCGGGCTTCTTTAACACGAACCGCAAGGTGTCTTGTGCTTTCCATTCCACAGGTAAGCGCTGCCCGGATAAAGACCAAGGTATTTGCTGTTGCACCCGTTTGTAGTCATCGATCACACCCAAGCTCAAAAAGATGCGTTGTGCATTAATCGGATAGGAATAGGGGTGTACTAACTCGACGATTGCTTGATCTGAATCGACCTCAACTAACCTAGCTTTAATCTGATCATAGTAGGTAAAGCGATCAATCCACACCCCGTGGTACGTATCGTCCAAAGCTTTTTCAAAACTAAATTCAGGTGCGTTTGTCTGCCAATAAACATGGTTTTTAGGGGCTACCAGCGCTACTTTTTTTCCGCGAATCTGTTCGTAGGACCCGTCGATGCTGTATTGGTTTTTTCGATAGCCCATAGTGTTTAACGAATAGGAGCTTCCGCCTTGGTAAAAGGCATACATGGGGGCGTTTCTGTAGGAATCCAAAAACACTACAGGTGAATCACCCACCACTGCTTTAAGCCGACTGGTCCACGCCAGGTTACCGTGTGTTTCATAGCGAATGGGCAGCAGCGACTCATGTACCAAACCAAAGCGAGCATAGACAAGCACCAGTGTAGTTATTGCGGCACTCACCAGTAGTTTGCGGCGTATTTTGGTGTCCCGCAGATAGAGTTCCCAAACCAAAACCGCTGTTGGAATGGCAATGACCACGATCCATTGGGTTTGAATACGCTTGGTGAAGCTGGATATAAAAAAGAATGTCAAAACAAAAAACACCAGTGATTTAAGCACTGTGTTGAATCGGCCTTTGGGCGTTTTGTACCAGGCATAAACGACCCAGGGAAGCGTAAACCCAAATTGGGCAAATACGTTAATAAAATAGCCCAATGTAAAGGTGTCAAATCGATAAGGTTGGTTGGGGCGTTCACTGAGGTGATACCCAATAGATACAAAATCATGGGTGTACAACCAGTATAAATGTGGTGTGTAAAGCAGCAATGCCCATCCAACAGCCACCCAAGCTTTAGTCATCCGCACCAGCGGCCAATACCCAATCACCACACCGAGGATCACTACGAGCGCATGGTATTTGCTGTACATCATAGCCGCCATAGCGGTTCCCACCCAAAAAGCGTACGACCAAGAGTTTTTTTTAAGCAGTCGCTGAACCCCCCAAAGAAACAGGGCGGTGAAAAACAATAAGGGGGTGTCAGGTAGAATGAGGAAACCGTAGGCGTTGAGCAGGGTTATGGAAAAAACCCACAAAAAGAATTCGGGGATGTAGTGATTTTTTTTTACGCCACTGATCATGTTCCAAACCAACAAATAAGTAGCTGCACTGAACAAGACACCTACAATGCGCACCCCTAAAGTTCCCGAAAATAAAAGACGACCCAAGGCAATCATCCAAGCCATCATCGGTGGATGATCAAAATACCCCCAATCCAGTTGCTGACTGAAGTACCAATAATACGCCTCGTCGTAAATCAGTTCAGTAACCGACGCCTGCCACAGGTTTACACCCAGCAGAAGGCAGAGCATGATCCAAAATAGTGTGAGGCGAGAAGTGGGCACAGGGTTTAATTAGGCCCTCAAAAGTACAAATAATGGTGTACTTTTGTTCAGCAACCCACAAGCGATCACTGAATTATGTCTCACCGACTGGTTATCATACCCACGTATAACGAAAAGGAAAACATCGAGGCGATGGTGCACAAGGTATTTTCTTTGCCCATGGCTTTTGATCTGTTGGTGGTCGATGATGGTTCCCCCGATGGAACAGGTCAGCTGGTCAAAAATTTGCAGGAACAATATCCGGGTCAACTTTTTCTCGAGGAGCGCACCGGCAAAAACGGACTGGGCACGGCCTATATCCACGGATTTAAATGGGCGCTGGCCAGAGACTACGGTTATGTCTTTGAAATGGATGCCGATTTTTCACATAATCCAGATGATTTATTGCGTCTCTATGAGGCGTGTAATCAAGGCGCTGATGTAGCTGTTGGATCTCGTTATATCAAGGGGGTCAATGTGGTTAACTGGCCGCTTCACCGAATACTTCTTTCTTACGGGGCTTCGTTTTACGTCAAGTTGATCACGGGTATGCGCGTTCAAGATCCCACGGCTGGCTTTGTCGGGTACCGCAGGGAAGTTCTCGAGCGGCTAGACCTCAACCGCATCCGGTTTGTTGGGTATGCTTTTCAGATTGAAATGAAGTTTAAGTCTTTTGTAGCGGGCTTTAAGATTGCAGAAGTCCCCATAGTGTTTAAAGACCGAGAACTAGGTCATTCAAAAATGAATGCCTCGATTGTCAAAGAAGCGGTTTGGGGTGTGCTGCGCCTCAAGTGGGATCAGCTGTTTCATAAAAAAAAGGCATCCCAATCATAAGTTATTCAAATCGATCAAAGTCGGCTAAAAATTATCCGATTAGTAACTTTACCGCATGAAAAGAATCCTGATAAAAAATGGTATCCTAGTCAATGAAGATCAGCAGTATGCTGCAGATATCTTGGTGGAAGGAACCTACATCGCTAAGATAGGGACTGATTTGTCCCATCCCCATGCTGAAGTGATCGATGCCCAGGGCGGTTTTGTTTTTCCTGGAGTGATCGACGATCAAGTACACTTTCGCGAACCGGGTTTGACCCACAAAGGATGCATCGCCTCTGAAAGCAGGGCTGCTGTGGCTGGGGGAACTACTTCTTTTATGGAGCAACCCAATACCAACCCACAAACAGTCACCCTGGAGGCTTTGGAGCAGAAAATGGCAATGGGCGCAGCGAGCTCTGTGGCCAATTATTCTTTTTTGCTCGGGGGGACCAATGATAACTTAGAGGAAATCAAACGTTTAGACCCTCGGGCGACCTCGGGCATCAAATTGTTTTTAGGTTCGTCCACGGGCAATATGTTGGTGGATGACCCTCAAGTGATTGAAAAAATTTTCAGGGCTACTCCGCTGGTAATTTCTGCTCATTGCGAAGATGAAACCACCATCAGGGCTCAAATGGCATGGGCTCAAGAGACTTATGGAGATCAAATGACCCCTGAGCTACATCCCGTTATCCGCAACGCGCAAGCCTGTTATTTGTCTTCTTCCCGTGCCATAGCCTTGGCGCGCGCCACAGGGGCGCGCCTTCACGTATTTCATTTGTCTACAGGTATTGAGATGGATTTATTGGCCCCTGGACCTTTAAAGGGAAAACAGATCACCGCTGAGGTATGCATCCATCATTTGTGGTTTTCGGATGAGGATTACGCGACCAAAGGAAACCTGATCAAGTGGAATCCTGCCGTGAAGTCCCAGGCTGATCGCGAGGCGCTTTGGACTGGATTGCTTGAAGACCGCATCGATGTGATCGCCACCGACCACGCACCCCATACCTGGGAAGAAAAGAATAAACCTTATGCCCAAGCACCTTCCGGCGGACCTTTGGTCCAACACAGCTTGGTAGCCATGCTGGATTTTGTAGAGCGCGGTAAAATATCGCTCAATCAAGTGGTGCGTAAAATGTGCCACAACCCGGCAGATTTATTTCAAGTACACAAAAGGGGCTACCTCAGGGAAGGATATTACGCTGATATCGCTGTGGTTCAACCCAAAACTTGGACGGTGGGCAAGGAAAATATTGTCGCCCAGTGCGGATGGTCTCCATTTGAGGGACAATCGTTTAATTTTGCAGTGACTCATACCCTGGTCAACGGCCATTTGGCCTACAACCAAGGAGTTATTTCCTCGGAAGTCAAGGGTATGCGTTTGACTTTTGATCGATGAAAATCAGTTTAAAATATATTGGGGTACTCGGATTCGTTTTTGTTGTCAGCTGTGTGAAGCAGGTGGCTGAGAGGCCAGATCATTTGCTCAGCGAATCTGAGATGGAGTCATTGGTCTACGATTTAGTGATGTTTAAATCCATACAATCCTACGCCTCTGAAATACAAAGTATTGTCCCTAATCCCGAGCAAACCATGTACAGCTGGTACGGATTGGACAGCTTGTCTTATGTGCAAAACGATCGGTATTACGCGTCCCAGCCAGAGGTTTACGAGGGCATCTACAATCGGGTCATGTTGCGCATCGATCGGGAAAAAGAAGCGTTAGACGCCCGAATCAAGGAGGCTTTAGAGAAAGCACAAGCGGAGAAGTCGACCCAAACACCCCCAACAACCAAAGAGTCTGCATCCCTTCAAAACTAGCTAAAGGCGTTAGTTTTCCATCAAAAAGTAGCCCTCAGCTAAGGCTTTGGAGGGACCAATTCCTATATTTGCCCCCGAAAGAATACCTACGATGAAGAATTTTGTTGCTGAATTGACTTGGCGAGGCATGATCCACGATGTGATGCCCGAAACGGAAGCCCATTTGATGGAATCTATGCGTGCAGCCTATGTGGGCATTGATCCCACGGCAGATTCTTTGCACATCGGTCACTTGGTGGGCGTGATGATGCTCAAGCACTTTCAACTTTGTGGGCACAAGCCTGTTGCTTTGGTCGGGGGTGCCACTGGAATGATCGGGGATCCTTCGGGCAAATCAGCCGAACGCAACCTTTTGGATGAGCCGACTCTGAGGCATAACCAAGAGGCGATTAAAGGTCAACTCGCCCGTTTTTTAGATTTTCAAAGCGATAGGCCCAACGCAGCTGTACTGGTCAACAATTACGATTGGATGCACTCGTTCACTTTTTTGGATTTTATCCGCGATGTGGGTAAACACATCACCGTGAATTACATGATGGCCAAAGATTCGGTAAAAAAACGCCTATCTGCCGATGCCAAAGAGGGGATGTCTTTTACCGAGTTCACGTATCAGTTGGTGCAAGGGTATGATTTTCTTCACCTCTACCGCACACTCGACTGTACTTTGCAGATGGGAGGTAGCGATCAGTGGGGCAACATCACCACAGGGACTGAACTGATCCGAAGAATTGGAGGCGGAAAAGGGTATGCGATGACGTGTCCCTTGATTACCAAAGCCGATGGGACCAAGTTTGGCAAGACCGAAGGCGGCAATATCTGGTTGGATGCCAACCGTACCTCGCCTTATGCGTTTTATCAATACTGGTTAAACACCTCAGATGAAGACGCGGCTAAATACATCAAAATATTTACCCTTTTGGACCAACCCACCATTGAAGGATTGATCCAAGCGCACCAAGCAGCGCCCCATGAGCGCGCTTTACAAACCAAGCTAGCAGAAGAAGTGACTGTTTTGGTCCACGGAAGACAGGCGTTGGAACGCGCCCAACAGGCCAGCGCTATTCTTTTTGGTCAAGCGACCGCTGAGATGGTGCGCAGTTTGGATGAGCGCAGTTTGTTAGACGCCTTTGAAGGAGTTCCGCAAGCGGAGGTATCCCACGATGTGTTGGTTGCTGGATTGGGGATCATTGACGCATTGGCCGGTCAAACTGGATTTCTCCCCTCAAATGGAGCCGCTCGTCGCGAATTGCAACAGAACGCAATTTCGGTTAACAAAGAGAAGGTGGCGGAAGATCGCTTAATCACCCCAGAGGATTTGATCGCAGATCGCTATGTGCTGTTGCAAAAAGGCAAGAAAAATTACTACTTGCTCGTAGTCGTTTAATTATTGATGGACGGCGACCAGCAAGTTACAACCCCTGATTTCTGCGTGATCGAAGCGTCCGAGCACCTTAAATTGTCCTGGTCCAGTAGAACGACCTAAATCTTGGGTGGAGATAAAGCTGCAGGAATCTACATTGGCTAGGTCAATGATGTCGATTCCACCGCTTTGTCCTTCAGGTAATCTGGTCAGCGGATCTTCCGTGTCTCTTAGGTTAACCCGCATCCAAGGGGGGCAAGAAAAAACTCCATTTCCTCTGGAATATGCTTGGGACAATAATTCGGTCATGCCGTACTCGCTGTGAATGGATAGACCACCCCAGGCAGTACTCAACTTTTGGTGCACTTCTTCGCGGATCATTTCTCGCCCACGCCCTTTCATGCCACCGGTTTCCATCACTATGGTGTGTTTCAGGTCCATGGGGTATTGTTCGGCAAAGTCCAAGAGGGCAAATGTAACCCCCAAGAGCAAGGTAGGTGTTTGAGTGGCTTCTAAGTGCAGAATAGTTTCGCTCAAGTCTTGGTATTGATCGAGGTAGAACCCGCTTTTTGGGTGCTTGCTGCGCTGAATCATGTCTTGTGCCATGTAGACCAACGAAGATCCTGTGCGTTCCAAGTAAGAAGGTAAAAGTGCCAGCACACAGTAGTTCTCTACAGGGCCATAAAACAAATCCCATCCCAGGCGAAAGCTCGCTTCGTATACGTCAATT
>JALQVG010000120.1 GCA_023260435.1 Flavobacteriaceae bacterium
ACACGCTTTACACACATAGATCCCCTTGTCTTTAATCGCGAGTAATGGACTGGAAAACGGCGCTTCGGTCGCTTCGTTGCAGAGGACTTGGTAAGCCTGAGGATCAAGTGTTTGCTTGAGTTTTTCTCGATCTTGTTGCACGCTCAGTTTTTTGGGTTTAGGCAAAGGTGTTTGGCCATATACATGCACCACACCTACAGACATGAACAGGAAAATACAGAATAACTTAAATCGGTTCATCGCTTGGATCTAAAAATTAGTGAAGGTTTGCGCATCGCGCATCAATGCATTCAAATCGCTCATTGCTTCAGGATTTTGCTCCGCATAAGCAGCAGGTAAAATGGCGATCCTAAATCGCTGGCCTAAAGTAAGGTTAGTTGGAAGAAGTTGGAGGTTGAAATTACCATACATCATCAAATTGATGTCGTAGTAGGTGTGGTTATAGCTGTACTGGAAAGTGCCTAGATCACTAAAAAAACTTTGAGGTAGTAGTGTCCATACCGATTCGTTTCCATTGACCACTTGTTCTTCTAGGTAGACCAGAATGATGTCAGATTCATAAACAACAATATTCGTGGGTAATGTATAGAGGTAGGAAAAGTTGTTGTTTGGAGTGAAATCTGCCGTGATTTCAAGCACCTTAGGAAGTTCCGCTGTTTCTTCAACATAGGTGTTTTTTTCGCAGGAATAAAGAAAAAATAGGGTAGCGAGTGATAATAGAAATCGTTTCATAGGAGTTGGATTAATTTTTTTGAATGTAAACCAAAAAGCGTACCAAAATTAGTATATCCCAAGGAAGACTTGTCAGTAACTTGTATTATATTTAAAATTAAAACATATGCCTCAATTAGAGAAAGGAAGTAAAAAGCTTCTTTTTGCCTGGGCCTTTTACGATTGGGCCAATTCCGTTTACAGCTTAGTCATCACATCAGCGCTGTTTCCTATTTTCTACGGCGCCTTATTTCGCATGGAGGGTATAGAGACCATTCATGTATTTGGTGTCGATATGGAGCGGGGTCCATTGATTAGCTATGTGACTTCAGCTGCCTTTTTGGCGATTGCACTAATTACCCCCATCATCGCCGGTATGGCGGACTATTTGGGCAATAAAAAAATCTTTATGAAGTTGTTTTGTTACTTGGGAAGTCTCTCCTGTGTCGCTTTGTATTGGTTTTCTTTATCACAGATTTATTTCAGTTTAGCCGCTTACTTTTTGGGGTTGGTTGGCTTTTGGGTGAGTTACGCGCTCAATAATTCGTACTTGCCCGACATTGCCTTTAAAGAACAACAAAATCAAATCAGCGCTAAAGGATTTTCCTTGGGATATGTGGGGAGTGTATTGTTGCTGTTGATCAACTTGGCCATGGTCATGAAGCCAGAAGTATTTGGAATTACTGGTTCAGATGGTAAGGCGGCGATCAAAGCGATGCGTTATTCCTTTATCAGTGTGGGACTTTGGTGGTTCGTATTTAGTCAATATTCTTTCTACTACATGCCCAAGGGGCATCCTAGCTCGGGTTCTCTGAATAAATTATTTTTTGGAGGTGTGTCAGAACTCATATCAGTAGCCAAACAACTCAAAAATCAATGGATGCTCAGCAGGTATCTCAGGGCCTATTTTGTCTATAATATGGCTGTGCAAACAATCATGTTGGTAGCTGCTTTTTACGGGGAACAAGAAATTGCTTGGGGCAGTGATCAGGAGCGAACTACGGGGCTTATTGTCAGTATGCTCTTGATTCAGTTGGTCGCTATAGCAGGTGCCTTAGTCACAGCAAAGGCAGCCGCCAAATGGGGGAATATTCGCATTTTGGTGGTGATTAATTCCCTTTGGGTGTTGATATGTATTGATGCATTTTTTTTGGAGACCCCAGCAGATTTTTATTTAGCCGCATTTTTTGTCGGCTGGGTGATGGGTTCTGTTCAAGCGTTGTCTAGAGCGACTTATGCCAAATTTTTGCCTGAGACCGAGGACACGGCTTCTTACTTTAGTTTTTATGATTCAGCGGAGAAATGGGGCATAGTTTTGGGTACCCTAATCTACGGCGCTGTCGCTCAATACACGGGGGATATGAGGATTGCAATCGTCGTGTTGGGCTTGTTTTTCGTGTGGGGTATTGCGTTGCTATTAAGAGTTAAAGAGCCTCAATTTACCCCTCAATGAGTCTGAAGTGCCTGGGCAAATGCCTGCCACAATGAATCTTTAGGCACAGGAGCAGTAATGATCAATGGCTTTTGTTGAACGGGATGGGTGAAGGCTAGTGATCTAGCGTGTAAAGAAATACTCCCATCAGGATTTGACCGATCGAAACCGTATTTCAAATCCCCTTTAATAGGACTGCCCAAGGCGGCAAGCTGTGCCCTTATTTGGTGGTGTCTTCCCGTGTGTAAATCGATTTCTAGGAGCGTATAATTGTCTAGTTTCACCAACGTTTTGTAACTCAATGAAGCCAGCTTGGAATCACCAACGGGCTTCAGATGCGCGTAAGATTTGTTTTGCTTGGTATTGCGCACCAAGTAATGAATCAGGTCCCCACTTGGATTTTGAGGTGCATGCTTGACAATCGCCCAATAAGTTTTTTGAGCTAGTTTCTCCGCAAACAGCTTATTGAGTCTGGGAAGTGCTTTGGAGCTTTTGGCATATACGACCAAGCCAGTAGTGGGTCGGTCTAGTCGGTGAGGTACACCCAAGTATACGGCGCCGGGCTTGTGATCCCTTTTTTTGATAAATGATTTGATGTGTTCCCCCAAAGGTAAGTCCCCGGTTTGGTCTCCCTGAACTAGGTCTCCAGCCCTTTTGTTCACCGCCATGAGGTGGTTGTCCTCGTAGAGGATTTGCAGGTTTGTTTCGGTTGAATGAGACAAGGCTAGTACTGTTCTTGGGCGTTAGGAAAATCCACGGATTTCACGTCTGCAACGTATTGGCCGATGGCTTGACTCATGTCGTGGAATAAATTCATGTAGCGCCTTAAAAATCTTGGACTAAATTCATGGGTCATCCCCAACAAATCATGAATGACCAGTACTTGGCCATCAACACCAGATCCCGCACCGATTCCAATGACGGGCATGTGAAGCGATTGGGCCACTTCCTGGGCCAAAACAGCAGGCACTTTTTCGATGACCATGCCAAAACAGCCTAATTCTTGGAGCAATAAGGCATCCTCTTTCAGTCTTAATGCCTCTTCTTGCTCTTTAGCGCGTACAGTATAGGTGCCAAACTTGTAAATTGATTGTGGGGTTAGGCCTAAATGGCCCATGACCGGGATACCTGCATGAAGGATGCGCTTAATGGATTCTTTGATCTCTTTCCCTCCCTCTAGTTTAACGGCGTGAGCACCGCTTTCTTTCATGATGCGAATGGCTGACTTCAGGGCTTCTTTTGGATCGCTTTGATAAGAACCAAAAGGGAGGTCTACGACCACAAGGGCTCTTTCTACAGCACGAACAACCGCGCTGGCGTGGTAAATCATTTGGTCCAGGGTGATGGGCAGTGTAGTTTCGTGCCCAGCCATGACATTTGAAGCAGAATCTCCTACCAAAACCACATCGACGCGGGCATGGTCGACGATTTTGGCCATGGTGTAGTCATAAGCAGTTAACATGGATATTTTTTCCCCTTTTTTCTTCAAATCACTCAGGGTCTTTACGGTCACTTTTTTATGTTCGGGAGTTGCTGCAGACATGATTTATATTTAGGTGTTAAAGGTAGGGATATTTGAACGAATAGATTAACAGTCGCTGAGCCCTACACTCAGTGCTAGGCCAGCTGTTGAGGTTTCTTTGTAGTTGGCATTCATATCTAGAGCTGTTTCCCACATCGTTTTGACTACAGCATCTAAAGAGATTTTGGCGTCTTTAGGATCTGCATCCAAGGCCAGTGTAGCTGCATTAATGGCTTTGATGGCCCCCATGGAGTTGCGTTCAATACACGGGATTTGCACCAAACCTTGAATGGGGTCGCAAGTCAGTCCAAGGTGGTGTTCCATGGCAATTTCCGCCGCCATGAGTACTTGTTCAGCTGTTCCTCCAGAGACAGCGGTAAGTCCAGCTGCTGCCATTGCGGCAGAAACACCAATCTCCGCCTGACATCCTCCAAGCGCAGCAGAAATGGTCGCTCCTTGTTTGAAAATACTGCCGATGGTTGCGGACACGAGCAGAAATTCTTTTATTTCCTCTAGATGGGCATCGTGATTGTCAATGACTAGATAATAAAATAACACGGCGGGAATAACGCCAGCACTCCCGTTTGTCGGCGCGGTAACTACCTTGCCCATCGAAGCGTTTACTTCATTGATGCTTAATGCAATACAACTAACCCATTTAAGTATTTCTTTAAACTTTACTTCTGTTGATCGTATGGCGGTTATCCAATCTTCTGGACCGGTGTACGGGGTGTTTTTGATGAGTGATTGGTGTAGGGAATAGGCTCTTCGCTTCACGGCCAATCCTCCGGGAAGTACACCTTCCGTATGACACCCTTCGTAGGCGGCATCCCTCATGACCTGCCAAATAGCCAATATTTCCTTTTCTATTTCCTGTGGTGTATTGAATACAGACTCATTGGCCAGGGCTATTTGAGCGATTGATGCTCCTTGTTGTTGGCAGTGGACCAGTAATTCTTCACCATTCTTGTAGGGAAAGGGTACTTTTTTTGGTGCGACGTTGTCGGGTAATTGGTCAGGCTTTTCTTGGGTGATAAAGCCTCCACCAATCGAAAAATAGGTTTGTTCGGTGAGTAATTGTCCCTCTGCGTAGGCTTTGAAAGTAAGTCCGTTCGGATGGAAGTCCAAAAATGTCCGCTCAAAAAATAAGTCAGTTTTTGGATCAAAAGGAATTGATTTCACCCCCCACAACATGATTTGCTTGTGGCGGTACATCTGATCAAGCGCTGCTTCAATCTCGTCTGGCTTAATCGTTACTGGATCCCACCCACCCAAACCTAATTGGATGGCTTTATCGGTAGCGTGGCCTTTTCCAGTAAGTGAGAGTGACCCAAACAGGTGCACCTGAATTTTAGTCACTCGGTGGCGGAAATCCTGTTCCAAAAGGTATTGCGTAAACTCTTGTGCACTGCGCCAAGGACCCAAGGTATGCGAGCTAGAAGGGCCTACACCGATTTTAAGCATATCAAAAACACGGATGTACTCCATAGTGCCTATCGTATTGTCTAACGAAGATACATCATTGTTTTGGCTTTACCATCACGACCAGCTTCACTGATATGGGTGTAGAAATGTCAACAATATGTCAGCTTGTCATGTTTTTAATCATGGCACAAACCTTGCTTTTAAGAGAGCAATCACACTTAATACAACTGTTATGAGCAAAATTATAGGTATTGACTTAGGAACAACCAATTCATGTGTTTCCGTAATGGAAGGCAATGAACCCGTAGTTATTCCAAATGCAGAAGGAAAAAGAACCACACCTTCGGTAATCGCTTTTGTTGAAGGCGGTGAAATTAAGGTAGGGGATGCTGCCAAAAGACAGGCAGTAACCAACCCACATAAAACCATCTACTCGATTAAACGATTCATGGGCAACAAATTCTCGGAGTCCAAACAAGAAGTGGGTCGTGTTCCTTACACCGTAGTTCAGGGAGATAATGACACCCCAAGAGTAGATATTGATGGTCGTTTGTATACGCCACAAGAATTGTCTGCCATGATTCTTCAAAAAATGAAGAAGACGGCTGAGGATTACTTAGGTCAAGAAGTGACTAGAGCCGTCATCACTGTGCCAGCTTACTTCAATGACGCCCAAAGACAAGCTACGAAAGAAGCCGGAGAAATCGCAGGATTGAAAGTGGAGCGCATCATTAATGAGCCTACAGCGGCTTCATTGGCCTACGGATTAGACAAGAAAAATACAGACCAAAAGATTGTTGTTTTTGACTTTGGCGGGGGTACCCATGACGTATCTATTCTTGAGCTAGGTGATGGAGTTTTCGAGGTGCTTTCAACCGACGGAGATACTCACCTGGGAGGTGATGACGTGGATCAAACGATTATTGATTGGTTGGCTGACGAGTTTCAATCGGAGGAATCTATGGATTTGCGCAAAGATGCTATGGCGCTTCAACGTTTGCGTGAAGCAGCTGAGAAAGCTAAAATTGAGCTTTCCTCTTCTTCGCAAACCGAGATCAACCTTCCCTATATAACGGCAACAGCTTCGGGTCCTAAGCACTTAGTGCGCACATTGACCCGTGCCAAATTTGAACAATTGATTTCGGATTTGGTAGAACGCACCATCAAACCTTGTGAATCAGCACTAAAAGCGGCAGGTTTGTCAAAAAGCGATATCGATGAAATTATTTTGGTTGGTGGATCAACACGTATCCCGGCTGTTCAAGAAGCGGTAGAGAAATTCTTTGGAAAAAAACCATCTAAAGGAGTAAACCCTGATGAGGTTGTGGCTGTAGGTGCTGCGATTCAAGGAGGTGTATTGACCGGAGATGTCAAAGATGTATTGTTGTTGGATGTAACACCACTATCGTTGGGTATTGAAACAATGGGCGGGGTGATGACTAAATTGATCGAGTCTAACACGACCATTCCTACCAAGAAGTCACAAGTGTTCTCCACGGCTGCGGACAATCAACCTTCTGTAGAGATCCACGTGCTACAAGGCGAGCGTCCTATGGCACAAGACAACAAAACCATTGGAAGATTTCACTTGGACGGAATTCCACCGGCACAAAGAGGAGTTCCTCAAATCGAAGTTACTTTTGACATTGATGCCAACGGTATCATCAAAGTTTCTGCGACCGATAAGGCGACTAATAAAACACAAGATATTCGTATCGAGGCCTCTTCTGGATTGACTGAGGAAGAAATTAAACGCATGAAGGCTGAGGCTGAGGCCAATGCTGAGGCGGACAAAAAGGCCAAAGAAACTGCTGAAAAGCTCAACGAAGCGGACAGCATGATCTTCCAAACTGAAAAACAGCTCAAAGAGTTTGGCGACAAGATTTCTGCTGAGAAAAAAGCGCCAGTTGAAACTACTCTAGCTGCTTTAAAAACTGCTTTTGAGACTAAGGATTTGGCTCAAATTACTCCTGCCTTAGACGCGTTAAACGAAGCTTGGAAAAATGCTTCAGAAGAAATGTACAAGGCGCAGGCAGAGGCTCAAAATAGCGCAGATGCCTCTTCTCAAGGACAGCCAGGACAACAAGGTGCTGCTGACCAAGTGGAGGATGTAGATTTTGAGGAAGTAAAATAATGATCAATTAATGCACTAAAGGACGGTATAGCCGTCCTTTTTTTGTTTGTAATAGGCCTTGAAAAGCGTAATTTCGAACCACTAGACTCCATAACTAATGACTAAAGAACAAATTCTAGCCCAGTGCAACAAAAGGTGTCCGGGCACGTTGATGGAAACACTTTCCATTGAATACACGGATGTAGATTTGACTGCAAAAACACTGACGGGACGAATGCCTGTGAGCCCAAAGGTGCATCAACCTGATGGGGTATTACACGGTGGTGCCATGGTGGCTTTAGCCGAAAGTATTGGATCTGCGGCTGTTCATATTTTTTTGGATACTCAAAACGCGGTTGTTCGCGGTGTAGAGATTTCTGCCAACCACGTTAAGAGTATGCGGGAGGGGTATGTCTATGCGGTGGCACAACTGGTGCATTCAGGAAGAACGATGCAGCTTTGGAAAATTGATTTAGCAGATGAGTCAGGAGCACTGATCTCTTCTTGTAAATTGACCACGCTCAGTCTGCCAAAAAGATAATGGAGGTCAAAAAGACACCCCTTGATAGCGCATTGGAGGAACACAGATCAAAAGATCTGCCCTGGGTCTGTTTTTCTTTGCCTCACCAAAACGAGGTTAAATTGGTGTTGCAGTCCACCCAAGACTTAATCTATGCGGATGATCAGTCAACAGGTTTTATGGTTGCTCCCTTCGATAACGCTTCCCAAAAGCCACTGTTATTTCGACCCGACGCTCAATGGGACTCTATGCGTTCCTTGTTGGGGGATGTCACCAAGCCAAACCAACAGATGGAATTGAGCGAATCGGATCGAAAAGATCACGAAGCTCGTGTGGAGCAAGCGCTACAAGCGATTGACGCTCATACCTTGACCAAAGTGGTTTTGGCAAGGTCCATTGACTGTGAAGGAGCTTATGATCCGTGGTTGCTATTTCGGCGCATGCTGCATACTTATCCAGCTGCCATGGTGGCTATTTGGTCACATCCCAAGGTAGGTATGTGGCTGTGTGCTACTCCTGAACGTTTGTTGCGCACTTCAAAACAACTTATGGAAACCGTAGCTCTAGCTGGAACTTCCTCTGCGTCTTCCTTAGGAGATGTGGTGTGGGGTGAGAAAGAAATTCAGGAACAACAATGGGTTACACAAGATTTAGACAACTCTTTGCGCAGTTTGGGGTTATCTCCGGTGATCCACCCACTTCAAACCGTTCAAGCGGGACCATTATTCCACTTAGCCCAAACCATCAGTGCGGAGCGAGAGGGCGTCGACCTTGAAACATTAATCAGCGTTTTGCATCCTAGCCCAGCTATTGGAGGTTTGCCTAGGGCAGCGGCTCTGAAAATGATCAAGTCACTTGAAAAAGAAGACAGAGCGTTTTATGCAGGTTATTTGGGCTGGATCGACGCGGGTAATCAGGCAGATTTATATGTAACGCTCAGGTGCTTGTCTTGGAAAAATGATCGTGTGAAGCTTTATGTCGGCGGTGGAATAGTCGCTGGTTCAAATCCAGGTCTAGAGTGGGAGGAGACACAAGCCAAGGCAAGGGTATTGGCCCAGCTAATCGGATAAAAATAAAGGGGAAAACTTGGGAAAACCAGTGTTTGATGCCTACTTTTGCGGTATGCTGTACCCCAAAATTGCATTGGCCAGATGGGTGGTTGCCTATTGCAAGGCTTTTGGTATCCATCGCGTTGTGTTATCACCTGGATCCCGCAATGCACCCTTGTTGTTGGGGTTCAGTCAAGACCCGTTTTTTAGATGCATTCAGGTAGTTGATGAACGAAGCGCTGGCTTTATCGCTTTGGGCATGGCTCAAGTCAGCCGACAACCAGTAGCCTTGGTATGCACTTCTGGTTCAGCGCTTGCCAATTATTATCCTGCCGTACTAGAAGCTCACTACAGCCATATTCCCCTATTGGTCCTTTCTGCTGACCGACCTCCATACATGTGGGAAAGAGCTGACGGCCAAACCATTGTACAGCACAATTTTTTCACGCCACACATCCGTTATTCAGCTACACTTCCCATGGACGATGACGCGTTGCCCGATTGGTATCGCGAGCGCGTTCAGCACCCCATACCTGAAGATCCTCATCAAACGCTATCGGCCCAAAAAAAACTTTTTGATCAGGCTTTTGCCACATTAGTTCAGGATGGTGGTCCGGTGCACTTGAATCTGCCTTTTGAAGAGCCCCTGTATGCCACTCAACCAACCACGGAAACAGCCTCGGTTACGGGAATTCAATCCCATAGGTCATCGGTTGCTCCTGTAACTTGGGAGTTGTTCGTCCGTGATTGGCAACAGTCCAGCCGTACCATGGTTTTGGTCGGTATGGATTTATCCAGTCAAGAGCATCAATCAGCTTTGGAATGGTTGGCTGAACATCCCGGTGTATTGGTGTGTACTGAAAACACCTCAAACCTGCATCATCCCTATGTCATTGATGCGATAGATCAGTTAATTGGACCCATGGAATTGAGCACTCAATCATCGATTTGGATGGCCGAGCTTCAGCCGGATCTCTTAATCACCTGGGGGGGACCAGTGGTATCTAAAAAAATAAAACATTTTTTGCGTACCCACCCGCCCAAGCAACATTGGCATGTGGGCAATACCTCGGCCTTTGATACCTATTTTTGCGGAGTACAGACATTGCCGATCAGTCCAAAAATATTGACCGAGCGTTTAGCTGATGTGGCTAGTGGTTCAGATAGCTATACCCAGCTCTGGAGAAAACGCTATGGAGGTATCGCTCAGGCGGCTCAAGCTTATCGATCCAAGATGGCATTTTCTGACTTTTGGGTGTATCATCAGTTCATCAGCACCCTAAATAAGCCCTACACAATTCACTGGGCCAATAGCTCGGTGATTCGATATGCTCAATTAATTGACAAACCAGATTTTGTAAAAGCGTATTGCAATCGGGGTACCAGCGGTATCGAGGGCAGTAGTTCCACAGCCGTTGGAGGCTCAATAGTAAGCCAAGAGCCCACCATTTTAGTCACGGGTGATTTAAGTTTTTTCTACGACAGCAATGCTTGGTGGAACGATATTTTACGGCCTGATTTTAGGATTTTATTGGTCAATAATGGAGGAGGGGGCATTTTTAGAATACTTCCCAAAGCGATTGATATGCCCGGTTTTTCCCAGCACGTTGAAACCAAACACCAGCGCGATGCCGCTGCTTTAGCTGCTACCTACCAACTAGGGTATCAGTCGGCTTCCACTGCCACGGAGTTCATCTCTGCCTATCAAGCATGGTTAAAACCCAGCGAAAGACCTCAACTACTCGAGGTGTTTACCAATCCAGAGACCAACGACCAAATCCTCAAAGATTATTTTACTACCCTAGCTAAATTCATTGATTCATGATTGTACTCGGCACATTAAACACCTTAACGATCCTCAGAGAAACTAGTGTAGGCCTCTTTTTAGGGGATGAGGAAGGCACGGATATCCTTTTGCCTAACAAATACGTGCCTTTGCACTATGATCTTGGAGATTCTATTTCTGTGTTTTGTTATTTAGATCACGAAGAAAGACCAGTAGCCACCACGCTCACTCCCTTTGTGATGCGCCATCAGTTTCAATTGCTCAGAGCCGTAGAGGTCAATCAAATAGGCGCATTTATGGACTGGGGTCTCGAAAAACATTTATTTGTACCCTATAAAGAACAACGTCAGAAAATGATCGCGGGTCAGTCTTATGTAGTTTATTGTTACCTAGATGAAAAGTCATTCCGTTTGGTTGGATCCAACAAGATTGATAAATTTTTGTCCAATGAAGGAATCTCTTACCCAGTGGGTACTCCTGTCAGTGTGTTGATTTCCAGAAAGTCAGATTTGGGATGGGATGCCATTATTGATCACAAGCACAAAGGCTTGTTGTATGAAAATGAGGTATTTACTCCGTTACATGTCGGTCAAGAGACTACGGCCTATATCAAACACCTCAGACCGGATGGGAAAATCGATTTACAGCTTAAACCCATTGGTGTTGAAGCTTTGGCCCCTGCTGCTGAACTTATTTTAAGTTACTTGGCAGAACATGGAGGAAGTATGCCCTACGGCGACTTTTCCACTCCACAGGAACTGCAAGCGGTATTTCAGATGAGTAAGAAAACGTTCAAAAAAGCATTAGGCACGTTGTATAAAGACAAAAAAGTAACACTTTCTCCTGATGGAACCCAACTCATATAAGTCCAAAGGTATCATGTTTTGGATTAGGGCAGCGAGATTGCGGACTCTGCCGCTGTCGATTTCAGGTATTTTAGCTGGATCTGGCTGGGCGGTGATCCAAGGTTCGTTTCGAGGGTCTATTTTTTTGAGCGCCTTGTTGACGACTGTTTTTTTTCAAGTGCTCTCGAATTTTGCCAATGATTACGGTGACGGAGTCAAGGGAACCGATCAAAAAGGACGTGTAGGACCAGAACGATTGCTGCAACATTCAAATGCGGCCAAAAAAACCCTCAAACGTGTATTGTACTTGTTGACCATGTTAAGTTTCGTCAGCGCTGGGTGTACACTCTATCTTTCTTTTGGTTGGGATGTGACGTATTGGTTGATTTTTATGGCCCTTACACTGGCCTCAATTACCGCGGCAATCGGGTATACCGTTGGCAAACACGCTTATGGTTATCTGGGATTAGGGGATGTATTTGTTTTTTTGTTTTTTGGCGCACTCGCAGTTTGGGGCAGTGCATTTTTGTACACTAAGACTTGGGATCCTTATGCCACCTGGCCTTTGGTAGTCGTTGTAGGCATGGGTTCGGTAGCCGTATTAAATCTCAATAATATGCGCGATGCACCCAATGATGCTTTGAGTGGAAAGCACACATTGGCCGTTCGTTTGGGTCCACGGTACATGCTGTGGTACCATGCGTTATTAATCATCTCTATTTTGTCGATGACCACTTTTTGGATCGCCGTACAACTCAGTGAATGGACCTTGGTTATTCTGTATATCCCTGTTTTTTTTCTCCTCAAACACCTGAGAATTTCATGGTTGGTCCGCACACCCAATAACTGGGATGGAGAATTAAAAACAGTAGCTCTATCCACCTTTTTCTGGTCTCTTGGGTGGTTTTTGTGGACTATTGCTGCGCAATTTTGAGTATATTCATTTCATGGAGGCACCCGTTTTTCACATCTTATTGGTGGCTGATCGCCAATCAACCGTACAGATTTTACTTAACAAGTGCCTAGAACTAGGACATAGGCCGGTATTTATCTCGGATCAAATGAGTGAAATCAATGAGGCGTTGATGTATGAACCGGTGGATATAGTACTCCTTTACCAAGATTCACTCGAGGCCGACTCAAAGGCAGAACTCATTCGCTTCACCCATGAACTGCCCTTGGTTTGGGTGTTAAACCCTTCAGCCAGTTTGGCTACCCTTCCCAAACTTATTCAATCCTCTCCACAAGGATTTCTGGATCCTAATGTCGGTTTACCAGCGCTTCAAGGAACACTTTGCACCGCTATTGAATATGGCGCCCTTAAAATTCCTGACAAAGAATCTGCGGTTTCCGATGAATCCGTTTTAGCAGATGAACTAAAGGCTAAGTACTCATTTTTTAATGATTGCATGTTTTTACCGGTGGATGATCAACTGATAAAACTTAATTATTCAGATATTTTCTATGTGAAATCCGATAATGTATATGTGGAGATTTACACCCGAACACAAACTTACTTGTTAAGGTCTTCCTTGACCAATTTTTTGGCCAAGATGCCCAATTCAATTTTTTTTCGCACCCACAAATCTTACGGGGTAAATATTCAACATGTAGATGCGGTCAATCATATAGACCTGGTCATAAGAGACACAAAAATCCCCATATCTAAATCATTCAAACAATTTTTGCTCGATGCTACCAAGTGATCCACTTAAAGCCCGAATAATTCATTACCCATTAGTGTTTAAAAAACCAAGCGGTACATCCAGGGGGGTGCTCACGACCAAGGATTCCTGGATGATTTTGTTAACTCAGGGGGATCAGTGGGGTATAGGCGAATGTTCCGTAATACGCGATTTAAGTCCTGACTTCCCGTCAGGGTATGTCCAACAACTCAAGTGGGTGGAAACCCATGCCTACATGGGTTTTGAGGCCGTATACGATCATCTGTTCCAGTATCCAAGTATTCGATTCGGGTGGGAACAGGCTTGGCAGAGTCTGCGATCTGACGATCCGAGGTGTTTG